>DASVYZ010000651.1:0-7329 GCA_036391935.1 Burkholderiaceae bacterium
TATCCAGACGGGACAGTCGCACATCCTCACCTCTGCTCCGCTCAAGAAAATGACGGATTGGCGGCAAAATGAGATGGCATTCCGCACCGTGTTCTCAAGGGCGGATCAGGCGAACATTGCGTGTGGACCCGACACGCGGCACGTTGGTTTGCCGCATATGCCCATGCTGTCCCGCGTCTTGATCCGCATCTCGGTTCTCAAATACGCGACTCACTTTTCCCGTCTTGAACAGGCTAACCGCCAACGCCACTTGCGCGCCCTGCTCGTTCAGCTGTCGGGCCGCCGCTGCGGCTTGCTCGACCATGGCGGCATTTTGCTGCGTTGTGTCTTCCAATTGCATGACCGCCTGATTGACTTGTTCAATGCCGCTTGCCTGCTCATTGCTGGCGGTAGCAATGTCTTTTGCAAACGTCTCCACGCGCCGCACGGAATCCAGAATCGCCCGCATGCTCTCCTCCGCGTCATGGACCAAGCTGTTGCCGGCGTCGATATTGGCGACCGAAACGTCAATCAAGCCTTTGATATCCTTGGCAGCGCTGGCCGCACGTTGAGCGAGATTTCGCACCTCTCCCGCCACCACGGCGAAACCGCGCCCTTGTTCGCCGGCGCGCGCCGCTTCGACTGCCGCGTTCAAAGCGAGGATATTGGTCTGGAACGCAATGCCGTCGATCATGCCAATGATGTCCTTGATCTTGGAAGCGGAACTTGTGATTTCGTTCATCGTGTTGCCCACGCGGGCGACAACGTTGCTACCGGAGGCGGCGAGTTCGCAAGAGTCAGTCACCAAGCACTGTACCTTTTGCGAAGTTTCCGTGTTCTGTTTGACGGTGGACGACAGCTCTTCCATGCTGGCTGCGGTTTCTTCCAAGCTGCTCGCTTGCGCTTCGGTACGGGAAGACAGATCCATATTTCCAGTTGCGATTTCCGCTGTTGCGACGTTCATGGTTTCGATATTGCGACCCACATCGCCGATTACCGAGCGCAGGTTGACGCTGGTCTGATGCAAGGCTCTCAGCAACAGGCCCATTTCCCCCCCGTGTCCGATATCAACTTCAAGTGTGAGATCTCCGCCGGCCATGGCGCGAGCCGCTCCGTTCGCGATGGCCAACGGAATCACCACGCTGCGCTTGAGCACATATCCCACAACCAGAGTCCAGATCAAGCTTGCGCCTGCAAGCGAGCCCATGATCCTGGTGGAATTGGCACTGACTGGAGCAAAAGCAAGCGCAACTATCGCGAGAAGCAAAGCAACAAGCACAGCGATAAGCGCGACGACGGTATTGGCCATGGAGAGCTGGCGAAGCCTGTCGAGCCACCCGAGCCATCCTTTGCGGATGAGTTGGCCGCGATGGATGGTCACATCGGCTTTTCCTTCGCGCATGGAGCGGTAGAGCTTCTCCGCGGCGTCAATCTCGGCGCGCGTGGGCTTGGTCCGCACAGAGAGATAGCCGCTGGGTACGCCATTTTCCAATAACGGTGTCGCATTGGCGACGACCCAATAGTAGTCGCCGTTCTTGCGGCGATTCTTCACCATGGCGCTCCATGTGAATCCGGCCTTGAGCGTTTGCCATAAATCTTCGAAGGCTTCCGGGGGCATATCCGGATGGCGCACGATGTTGTGCGGCGCGCCAATCAATTCGGATTCGTCAAAGCCACTGACTTCCACGAAGTAAGGATTGACGTAAGTGATTTTGCCCTTCAAATCCGTCTTGGAAACGATGGGCATGTCATCCTTCATGTGGAATTCGTTTTGCGTAACAGGAAAGTTTTTTCTCATTATGAACCCCACTGAAATCGAATTGCTCCCGCCAACGAATCCTGCTTTGTCACGAGCGTTACTATCTGCACATCCGGAAAATGCGACTTCAAAAAATCGGCCGTCAACAAGCCATGTACAAAGGACAATGCGCTGAAAACGGCATCGTGGCGGACCGCGTTTGCCAGTCAAGCTCAATTGTATTCTTTCGAAAAACGGGGCAATCCGGAATATTGTTCGCGCATTTGACATGCATCAATTTTTTCCCTCGGCATGCGCCAATGGTATAACAGGGCACTTATGGCCGGGTATCGGCGTGGCGGAGGCGTTGAAGGTCTTACTAAAGGCCTGCGCGGGCATGTACTGAACATCTTCCGAAGCGACCCACCGCACGTTGAAAAAGCACCCCCGCCTTTTTGAAATTCGTACCAGACTTTGGTATTCGGTTCGAACTCGGAACACGCACTGGCGTCAAGCCGCGGCCGAAGGGCGAGCGAGCTTGCGATAGGAATCCGCCACCACCCAGGCCCCGGCCGTCAAGGCCAACGAAATGAGGGTGCCGCTCCATTGGAAACCGTCCCTGGTTCCCGCTACGATATGCGGTAGCCATACCAGCAGCGTAAACCCACCCATTTGCAAGGCGCACAGCGCTGCCGCCAGCGAGGCGCGTATGCCGGTCAGCACGGCCGCGCCCGCCGCCAGATACGAACAGCCGGTCGCGAAAGCAAAAATCCGATGCGCGGGCAGCCAGCCGGGGACCATGGCGGCGGTTTCGTTGACGTAGGCCAGGTGGGCAAGGCCCAAGGGAATCAATGAGAGGCCGAACAGCAAGCGCGCGTTGCGCAATCCCTTGTCGCCGGCAACGAAAGCGAAATACCGATTGCCGCCGCCGGCGGAAAACCAGGCACAGAGAACCCACGCGCCCGCCAGGATCACGGCAATCTCGCCGACGCCAAGCCAGGACACTTCGATTGCCGGCGCATGCAAGACATCAGGCGCCTTCAGCAACAACAACCATAACAGCAGGTAGACAAGCACTACGCGGGCAGCGAGCGCTTCCGCCTGCCGCAGCAGCAAGCCCACGCCGCCCGCCAGGGAAATCGCGGCGCACAGGTAGGCCAACGGCTGGCGCGCCGGGAAATCGGCCGGCACAGGCTGCCATACCGAAGCGAAATCGCCCTCGATCAGGCCCAGCATGCCAAGTGCGATCATCGCCGCCGCGAAAACCGCGTGCCCTAAGCTTGCAATTCGCATTGCCCACTCTCCCGTGAAGTTCGATTCATCGGTACACGGCCTTGAGCCGGCACAGCCCGGCGGCCCATGACAAGTCCCTCTTTTTGCAGGCTATTCTAGCATTGCGCGCACGCGCTTCCATGCGCCGCCTGCGCGGCGCACAATACTTGCGTGTCCCACGCTCCGTCATCCAGGCTGACCACGACGACCTGAAACCCGAATCGCTGCCCTTCCAGGAATACGCCCTGCGAATCATCGACGTGCAGATCGATGCCGAAGGCCTTGGGATTCTTGCTCGGCCAGGCGCCGCCCGATGCCTTGGCCATGCTTGCCTAGTGCACTTCCTGATTGATCACGCGGGCAATGTCGATGCCGTGAAAACGAAACCAACGCCGCACCGCGGCAGGTTTGCGCAAGGACGTGGTGTAGATCCACAGCTCCCAACCTTCATGCCGCAATTGCCGCATCAAGGCGACCGCGCCTCGGCGCAGAGGCTCTTGGCTGCTCAACAGCCGGCGATGCCACGATAGCCTTGGTTCGCGCGGCACTTCCAGTCGACAGCAGATCAGCGTGTCGTCCAGGTCGAATGAAATACGCATGAGGAATTTCTTTAAGAAAGCGTTTTCCCGTTATGTGGGAACATTTGTGCGCAGCCTTTCCGAACACGCTCCTCCGGAGACTGTTTCTGCCAGCGCGCCTATTGCACTCAGTCCTACAAGCCCACGCGGCGCAGTCCGATAGGTATTTCCCTTTCGGAGCGGCACACTATTCTCCCACGACTCAATCATCCGAGGAGGATTAATCATGACCAACGACGAGATCATCAGCACGCTCAACGACTTGATCAAGACTTGCAACGACGGAAAAGAAGGTTTCAAGACTTGCGCGGACGATGCGCAGGTTTCCTCGCCCAGGCTGATTTCCCTCTTGCGCCAGCGCGAAGGCGAGTGCGCCAACGCCGCGGCGGAACTGGGTTCGCTGGTGCGACACTACGGCGCAACGCCCGTTACCGGCACCACGGCGGCGGGCGCCATGCACCGCGGCTGGCTCAACGTGAAGACGGCGATCACGGGCAAAAGCGACGCCGCCGTACTGGAAGAATGCGAGCGCGGCGAGGACATCGCGAAAAAATCGTACTCCCGGGCGCTGGCACAGCCGCTGCCCGACTCGATTCGCACCGTGGTGGAACGGCAGTACCAGGGTGTACTGCGCAACCACGACCAGATCAAGATGTTGCGCGACGAAGCCAAGGCTCATGCCTGATCTTTTCAGCTCGCAAGGAAAAGGAAAGCGGCCGAGTGGCCGCTTCTCTTTTGCCGTGGCAAGACGGCGCATTGCATGGGCGGCCTACAGCGGCGGACGCCCCTGGATCACGCGGATAATGATGACGATTACGGCGATCACCAGCAAAATGTGGATGAATCCGCCGAGCGTGTAGGACGACACCAAGCCCAGCAGCCACAGGATGATAAGCAGGATAGCAATAGTTTCGAGCATGATTCTGCCTCTTTCTTTCATCGATTGAAACAGACATTCACTTCCCGGTGCGCCTCCTCCCGCATCGGCGCTTGCCGGGTCTCTTGCTGCATATGCTTTTTCGACTGCGGTGCGGCACCGTAGTTCAGGGCAATTTTTGCGGCGCCGTGCGTTCCCAGGTTCAGGCACATCCTGTATTGCCCGCCCGTCCCACCTCGAACTGGCGCAGGGCTTACACCCGGCAGGAAATCATGAGGTAAAGACAAGATAGATGTGAATCAGTCCACACTTGCCGCTTGGCTTGCCTGATGCCGCCCCGCAAAGCTTTCATGCTTGCCAACGAATTTGGGCCCGATTCAACAATTTTTCACAGTTCCCTTGCGCAAGGGCAAAGTCGCGGTGCACAATCGCGAGTATTACGCTTGACTCGACAAGCAGGCGAAGGACGGACGGCATGGCGCTCACGAGGCGCTGCCGCCACCAACCGGGACGGCCGACCAGCGGAACCCGGACCACATCATCCAGGAGAACCTATGAGAAAATTTTCCGTGACCCTGTACGGTCAAACGATGGAAGAGTCCGTGCGCAAACGCGCCGAAGAGCACTTCGCCGTGGCGCTCGAAAAACTCTGCCCCAACATCGAAATCCTGCGCCTGATGCAGGCCGACGAGCAAGCCGCACTGGACGCCGGTGTGCAGCACTTCGAGGATTGCAAATCGGCCTGGCAGGCTCTGTGCAAGATGGCCATGCAGGCGGTCGAAGCGAATCTCGATTGGCGCCTGTCTTCCGAAGGCTATCACTTCGACGTGACCTTCTACTGAGACACTCGGCGGCAGCCGGGACCATCCAGGTTCCGGCTCCGCCGCAATGCAGGTCCCGGATGGCGAATTCGACAAGATTGTCAAGACGCACGAGCGATTCCGTGTTGACAGGCCCGCCGCTCCGCTACAATGCCGCTGTCATGCCACGCGCTCCGGCGCCGGTTTTTTTCATCGAATCGACAGATGCGCATCTCTTCCACCTTCTTCGGCACACTCGGACTCTGGGGTAGCGCCGTCCTGGCCCTTGCGCTGCTCGCGGATGCCGCGCGGGCTGCCGACAAGGAACCCGCACCGGGTAGCATCCATCTCGGCCCCATGCTGACCGCCTACGTACAGCGTGGCAGCGAACGCCTGCCGCTGTTCCTGGTCGACCATTTGAAGAAGGGCGACCGTATCACCGTGGCGAGCAACAAGAGCGACAAATCGGCCGGTTCCTGGCTCCTGGTGCTGGCGGCCATCACGCCGGCCGACAATAGCGTGCAGGCCGCCAAGTTCGACTTGACCGAATCGATCGGCCCCGCCTACATCGACATTGCCTCAGACGACGAAGTGCCTGTCCTCGTGCTGGCACCGCAGGTGCGCACGCTGTTCGGCATCCACACCAGTTTTTCCGAATCGTCGGCGCTGATTGTCGATGCACTCAAGAGCGACCCGCAACGCTTCATCGATCTGCAAAAGATCGACGAGGTCAATCACGCCATCGCCCTGGTGTCCGCCGCACTCGATGCGGCCATCCAGTCGCAAAAGCCCGACCAGGCCGTGCCCACGGCCAAGGCGCTGGCGGCCAAGTTCGGCGCACGCAGCGTCGACCCGTCGTGCTTCAAGGATGGCGAGGTCAATACGCGCTGCGTAGCCGTCGAAATCGTCACCAACAAGGACTTGAGCCTGCCCGACGAGATGTGGGCCGGAGCGGGGCCGAACGCTTCCGCCGCCAGAATTCCGGTCGACCTGTCGGCCACGCTCAAGATCGTCACAGAAGCCGGCACCTACCTGACCAACAAATACGGCGACAACTACGATTTCGCCCCGTCTTCCGGCCGCCGCGTCGGCAGCGAAGTGATCCAGCTCGTCACCAGCGCACGCTTCAAGAATGGCGATCTCAAGACCGCCTACGTCTATGTGCCGAGCTGGTTCGCCGGCAAACCGCCGGAAATCAGCTTCCCGGCCGACAGCGCCGCCTGCCTCTCGCGCAACGAGTTTCGAGCCACGCTAAAGGGGAAGCTGCCCTTGGCCAATTACTGGCACGACTGGAAGCTCACCCTGCACGCAGCCGACAGCCCGCAAGCCGTCGCCGAATTCGACGATCTCGATTTCCGCCCCGATCAAGGCATTTTCAGATTCGACTTCCAGCACGCCAGCCATGAACTGCCGGCCGACGGCAAAGTCTACGACGCCACCCTCATGGGCAAGTTCGGTTTTGCCGACGTGCAGACCGCACCGTTTCGTGTGCGGATTTCCTCAGGCAGCGGCTTGCCGGAGAAAATCTCTGGGCTCGATACCTTGGTGGCCGGCGAGCATGCCAAGCTGCGGGTAGGCGGCACCGCGGGCGACGGCTGCGTCGAACAATTGGCCCTGCTTGCCGACGGCAAGACGCTCGCCACCAGCAGCAACAACACCCGCGACGAATTGACGGCAGACTTGAGCAAAGCAGAACCCGGCCCGGCCACACTCGAAATACGCCAATACGGGCTGGCACGCCAGGATTTGCCGGTGACGATCCGGAAGCCTCGCGCGCATTTGCAGCGCCTGGTGCATTTCGATCTTGAAACCGATGTAACGGTATACGGCGACAAGCTCGAGCGCATCGCCTCACTGCAAGCGGGCCGCGAGGAATGCAAGCCCGCAATGGGCGAAGACCTGCCCGGAACGCCAGGCGCGCGGGTTTTCACCTGCCCGGCCGACATGGCCGCCAATGCCAGCTTCCCGGCACAGGTCACCGTAGTCCACGTTGAGCAAGACCCGGCATCGTTCAGCTTCCCTGCAACCAAGATCGCAGCGCGGCCGCACATGACGGTGGAAGGCCCTGCCAGATCCATCGTCACC
>DASVYZ010000652.1:0-7499 GCA_036391935.1 Burkholderiaceae bacterium
CAGGGGGCCACCCTGTGCGGCGCGCCGCGCCTTGCACTGCATCCCTTTTCGCTCGAACGTGCATGCCAAACAGATCATAAACAGGCTCTTAGCTCCGGCGATCTGGCCGACAATCGCCGCGGTCGTATCGGCATCGTCTCCGAGATTTGCGGCGCGCAATACGGCGTCGCGAAAAGTATCGGTGCGATAAAAGCACCATAGCGCCGCTTCCAACGATTCGACGCAATAGCCGCTGCCACGGATGCCGTGCCCATCCTTCTCCAGGAACCCACCCCCAGCCAGTTCCTTCACCTTGCGCTCCCTGGGCTCGAAGCCCAAGTCCTGGAGCAATTGCGCCTTGTCGGTGCCATCCAGTATCCGGCACAGCAATGCTGCAAGCAATTGACAGCATTCAACCGCCTCGCTCGCGCCGTGCGTGGTCCGGGAACTGTCGGCGGCATATTGCAGTGCTTTTCCGCGATCGGGATAGGCAAACAGCACTGCCGGGGCGAGACGCATCAACGAACCGTTACCGGCGGTTTCCGGGTCGGTCGGGCCGCTGTACGGGTCGCCGGTTTCGAGAAACGAACGCAGCGCCCCGCGCACTGTCATGCCGATGTCGAAGCAATGCCCCGTCGAACTCAGGTAACCCCACTTCCACCAATTGACGTAGCGCGTCATCTGGTCGTGCGCATCGAAGCCCTGCTTGGTCAGCAAGCTCTCGGCCAGACACAAGGCCATGGAGGTATCGTCGGTCCACTGCCCCGGCACCAGCCCGAACGGCCCGCCGCCGACCATGTCGGTGACGGTTGCAAAGCTGCCGCGCGGCGAAAACTCGACCGTGGTGCCGACGGCGTCGCCGCAGGCCAGGCCAAGCAGGCACCCGACGTAGCGTTCGAGACGACTGGGAATGGTCTTGGTATTCATGGCGCACACAGTGTATGCCAGTTAGTTTATATTTGCAACTAATGTGCGCGAACACGACATCCCGTAAAATGGAGCCATGTGCGTGAACTACACACCAACCCAGACCGACCGTATCCCCAGGCATTTCGGCGCCATGGTAAAGGATGCCCCCTACCAGCGCGAAGCCTACCCCGGCTACTCCGCGCCCATCGTGGCGAAGAAGAGAAACGGCGCGGCTCGGGTATGCGCACCGGCCTGCTTCGGCATGGTGCCCGGTTGGGCCGACCTGGCGATGTACAAGAACACGTACAACGCGCGTTCCGAGACGGTGGCCGACAAGGCGTCCTTCCGCAACGCCTGGCAGCGCGGGCAATTCTGCATCGTGCCTGCCGACGCCATCTTCGAGCCGAACTATGAAACCGGCCGCGCCGAGCGCTGGGAAATCCGCCATGCCGACGGCAAGCCGCTCGGCATCGCCGGCATCTGGGATTGGCGGCCCGACGGCCCGGACGGCAGGCCGCTGCTGTCGTTCTCCATGCTCACGATCAACGCGGACGAGCATCCCGTCATGAAACGCTTCCACAAGCCCGGCGAAGAAAAGCGCAGCGTAGTAATGCTGGAGGAAGACGACTTCGAAGCGTGGCTCGAAGCCGGGCCTCGCAATGCCGAAACTTTCCTCAAGCCTTATGCCGCCGAAAAGCTGGCTGCGGCGGCAGCCCCGGAAGAAACGAAGGAAGAGTCCCCTCAAGCCGACCTGTTCTCGGCTTGAGGCAGTTTTTTGCTTAGTGCCCTGCCGGAGCGGCCGAGCCGAACGGCGGCCGCGTCAGCCAGATGAAACCGATCAGCAACAGGAACAGGATGGAAATCCCCCAAAACACATCCGAGGTCGCCATCATCGCGCCTTGCGCATGGATCTGGTTTTGCACATAGCCGTAGCCGCGATCGCCCGTCACGCCGAGCTTGCCCAGTTGATTCAGGTAGTCCAGCGTGCCGCTGCCGTTGCTGGTGAAACTCTCCGCCAAGCGCACTTCATGCGCCTGCGTGCGGCGGTCCCACATCGTTACCACGATGGCCGTCCCCAGGCTGCCCGAGATGGTGCGGAAGAAATTGGACAAGCCCGAAGCCGCCGCCAGCCGTTGCGGCTGGATGCCCGACATGATGATCTGGTTGATCGGCACGAAGAAGCAAGCCACGGCAATACCCTGCACCAGGCGCGGCAGGTAGACTTCCGACAGCGAAGTATCGAGATTGAAGGTCGAAAACCAGAATGCCGTGATGGCGAACACCACGTAGGCGATCGATGCCAGGATGCGCAGGTCGATGCGATTGATGTTGCGCCCGATGATCGGCGAGAGGATCAACGCGAACAAGCCCACGGGCGAGGTCGCCACACCGGCCCAGGTCGCGGTATAGCCCATCACCGTCTGCAGCCACAGCGGGAACAGCACCGTCATGGCGAAAAAGGACATGTAACCGACCGCCATCGCGATCACGCCGAAGCGGAAGTTGGGCTTGACGAACAGCGTCAGGTCCACGATGGGATGTTCGTCGGTCAACTCCCAGGCCACGAGGAAAGTCAATGCAACGATGCTGGTGCAGAGCAGCGTGACGATGACCCTGGAATTGAACCAATCGAGGTCGTTGCCGTTGTCGAGCATGAGCTGCAAGGCGCCCACGCCGATCACGAGCAAGCCCAGGCCGATCGCGTCGATGGGTTTCTTTTCGGTGGCGGTTTCACGATCGCGCAACAGCGTCCAGGTGATGAAGCCCGACAGCAGGCCGACCGGCGCGTTGATGTAGAAGATCCAGGGCCAGGACATGTTGTCGGTAATATAGCCGCCCAGGAGCGGGCCGCAGATCGGCGCCACCACCACGGTCATGGCCCAGATCGCCATCGCCATGCCGCGTTTTTGCGGCGGGAAATTGGCCAGAAGCAACGCTTGCGACAGCGGCACCATGGGGCCGGACACCAGGCC
This sequence comes from Burkholderiaceae bacterium, assembly GCA_036391935.1. Lineage (GTDB taxonomy): Bacteria > Pseudomonadota > Gammaproteobacteria > Burkholderiales > Burkholderiaceae_D > PKWO01. The sequence goes on from DASVYZ010000652.1 coordinate 2,862, forward strand.
TTGCAGGAAACGGCAAGCCACCAGCATGGGAAGGGAAGTCGCCATGCCGCACAGTGCGGAAGCGATGGTAAACAGTACGACCGAGGTGCAGAACACGCGCACTTCGCCGAAGCGCTTGGCGATCCAGCCGGTCAGCGGCACGACGATGGCAGCCGCCAGGCCGTAGGACGAAATCACCCAGGTACCCTGGTTGGCGCTGACCGCGAGATTGCCCGCGATGGTCGGGATCGCCACGTTGGCGATCGAGGTGTCGAGCACCTCCATGAAGGTGGCCAGCGAAACGGCGATCGTGAATAACGCCAGCGCGCCGGCATGCAGCGGGGCGCGTTGCCCCTGTGCGGCGGTACTCATTTATCTTGTCCCGCGGCTTGGGCGATGATGGCGTCGGCCTTGTCGCTGGCCTTTTTCAGCATGGCGTCATACACCGGCGTATCGAGCGAGGCGTCAGGCAGTGGCAGTGCGGTCAAGACCGAACCGTTGCGATCGTGCGTATCGATATTGACCGCGGTCGACATGCCGACGCGTAGCGGATGATCCTTCACTTCATTCTGATCGAGTGCGATACGCACCGGCACGCGCTGCACCACCTTGATCCAGTTGCCGGTGGCGTTTTGCGGCGGCAGGAGCGAGAAGGCGCCGCCCGTGCCGGCCGAAATGCCGACCACCTTGCCATGGTATTCGGCGTGACGGCCGTAGACGTCGGCTTCGACCGTCGCGTTCTGGCCGATGCGGATATTGAACAGCTGCGGCTCCTTGACGTTGGCATCGACCCATACGCCGGAGAGCGGCACCACGGCCATCAGCGAAGTGCCGGGGGCGATACGCTGCCCGACCTGCACCGAGCGGCGCGCCACCACGCCGTCGATCGGCGCCGGAATCTCATTGCGCTGCGTCGCGAGATAGGCTTGCAGATAGGCGGCACGAGCCCGCAACAGGCTGGGGTGCTGGCGCAGCGTGGTGCCGTCGATGGCGGTCTTGGCGGACGCGAGCTGCTTTTCCGCGACGTTCAGGGCATCCTTGGCCGATGCCACAGCTTGGCGCGCATGGGCCAGGTCCTCACCCGATTCCGAATCGGTGCCGGCCAGCGGCGTGCGGCGCGCGAGATCGTCATTCGCTTTTGCCAAATCGGTCTTGCGCTGTTCCACCACGGCTTGTGCTTCGTCTACCGCGCGAAACTGCTGGCGGATCTGGCGCACCGTCTCGCCCAGGCGCGCTTCGGCATCGGCCAGCGCCACCACGCTGTCGGCATGGTCGAGCCGCACCAGCGGCTGGCCGGCCTTGACCGGCTGGTTGTCGTCCGCGCCGATGGCGACCACGGTGCCGGAGACGATGGAGTTGACGTAGACCAGGTTGCCGCCGACATAGGCATCGTCGGTCTCCTCATGGAATTGCGCGTACAGGTAATAGTAAGCGCCGTAGGAAATGCCGATGGCGGCGAAGATCAGCGCGATGATGGTCAATATCTTGGCGCGTTTGCCGTTCTTGGGTTGCTCGGCCACAGGGGCAGAAGCCTGGGGTTGGCTGGAAGTGCTCATGTTGTTGCTCCCGATTCTGGAATTTGAATGTCTTATTTCTTGCTGAGGCCGTCGTAAGCAGCCGTATCCTGATAGCCGCCGCCCAGTGCTTTGATCAGGGCGATGCGGGCGCCGATAGCGCGTTGTTCGCGTGCGAATTCCTGGTCGTTCAACGCCAGGAGCGCCAGCTTGTCGCGCACGGCGTCGCGCCCGTCGGCCAGGCCGGCTTTCTGGCGCCGCTCGGCGCTGGCCAGATCGCGCTTGCGTGCTGCGATCTGCTGTTCCAGCGCGGCTTGCTCGCGCTGCGCGCCCTGCAATTGCACGAAGGCGTCGTTGACGTCGGCCACGGCGTTTTGCACGGATTGGTCGTATTGCGCAATCGCCAACGTCACGTCGGCACGCGAACTGTCGAGGTTGGCACGCAGCCGTCCGGCATCGAAGATCGGCAAGCTGATGGCAGGCGCGACGCCGATGTTGCGCGAAGACGATTTCAGCAGATTGGATAAGCCGAACGCGGAAAACCCGGCCAGCGCGGTGATATTGATGTCCGGATAGAACGCGATGCGCGAAACGTCGACCTCGCGCAATGCGGTCTTCACGCGGTCACGCGAGGCAGCCACGTCGGCCCGGCGCGCCACCAGCTCAAGCGGCAGGTCGCTCGGCACGCTGATATCGGCATTGGGCAAGGGCTTGGCGTCGAGGTGCTCGGGGAATTGCGTCGCGCCAACCAGCGACTTCAACTGGTAATGCAGCTGATCGCGCTGGGTCTCGAGTTGCACGCGGGTCAGGCGCGGCAGGGCGGCGTCGGCTTGCAGCGGCGCCACCAGCTCGCCGGCCGACAGGCCGGCTTTGACGCGCGGCGCCTCCAGTTCGATCAAGCGGTTGCGCTGGCTTTGCACGTCGTCCTGCAAAGCCAGGCGCGCATTGACGAGCTGCCATTGATAGTACGTGGTGGCAACGGCCGCCGAGAGGGTCGATGCCGCCCCTGCGGACTCCGCCTGCGCCGCAGCGACTTGACCCAGCGCCGCACCGATCTGGGCGCGATTGCGGCCCCAAAAATCGAAGTCGTAGGAAAAGTTCAAGCCCAGGTTGCCCGAATTCAGGGTGTTGCCGCCGATTGGCGGCGGATAGATGGAGTTGGCCGAATAGTGTTCGCGCGTGACGTCAGCAGACGCCGTCAGTCTGGTGCCGCTGCCGGCAGCGGCGATCTGCACCTGGGCATTGGCCTGGCCTATGCGCGCCTGCGCCACTTCCATCGAGGGCGAGTTGCGCAAGGCTTGTTCGATCAGATTCGACAATTGATCGTCGTGGAACTCGGTCCACCACTGCTTGGCCGGCCATTGGCCCGCGACAGGCGCCTGCGCGAAAGCGGCCGCATCGGGCTTGTTCAATTGCGGCGTCGAATCGGCCGGCGGCAGACCGGCGCAGGCGCTCAAGGCCAGCGCAGCAGCCAGGGCCAGAGGCCTCAACGCATGGCGGGCAGGCTTGCGTCCCTCTTGCCCGTCGCCAACATAGTTTGAAATTGGATTATTCATTTTGGGAATATTTGGCTAAAAAATTGACGCATTAATATAGGGATTCAAGAACCTGCTTCAACTTGATCAATTCACTCTCGAATGCCGCCTTGGTTTCCTCGCTGAACACGGAATAAACCATTTGCGTCTTCTTGCGCAGCACCGGCACCACCTGGCGCAGCAACTCCATGCCGGCGTCGGTCAAGGATAAATCGACGCGCCGCCGGTCTTGTTCGTTGGCCACGCGCTTGATCAATCCCTTGGCGACCAATTCATCCGTGATGCGCGTCATGTTGCTGCGCGTCTCGCTGGTGGTAACGCACAGCTCGGACGGGTTGGCCAGATTTTCCGGTGTGCTCTGCAAGATCATCATGGCGACATAGGCGACGCCGCTGATACCGAAAGGCTCGACCGTGCGGTTCAACATGTCAGTCAGCAAACCGGCGTTATGCTTGACCAGCAGGGTCAGCCGCACTTCGCTATTCAAGGGGGCCCCAACCGAACGTTGATGGGCAAGGTCGACGCGCTTTTCAATTTCGCTATGCGGATGGCGATGGAAAGGTTTATTGTTCATGGCAATATAGTACCAAATAAAATTATTTTTTCAAGGATTATTTTCTGCAAATTTATTGCGCGGTGCCTACACTGCTTCGGCATGACTGACTGGCATGGCCTGTAATACAAGAAGCGCTACAATTATCAATCCGGCAAGAATTGTCTTGCGGCCAATGAACTGTGGGCTGTTTTGATAATCGAACCTGAAACAGGGTAAAAGCAACGCAAATGCGCGGTGAATTGTTTCACCATGTAACTTGGGTCAACCTCGGTCAGCCTCAAACGCTATATAGGCGTCAACCCGGTATTCCCTGCCGTTTTGATCGTAATGCAGGACGCAGCATTCCATGTCGCGCGGCGACGAGAAAGGACATGACATGAAAAAAATATTGATGAGTGTATTACTGGCAGCCTCGCTGGCGGCACCGCTCGCCGCCAACGCGCAAATCTCGGTTTCCGTCGGTATTGCGCCGCCTCCGCTGCCGGTCTACGTGCAACCGCCGATTCCCGGCGACGGCTATATGTGGACTCCGGGCTACTGGGCCTGGAGCCCGGACGATGAAGACTATTATTGGGTGCCCGGCACCTGGGTGCCGGCGCCATTCGTCGGCGCGCTCTGGACTCCCGGCTATTGGGGCTGGGCAGGCGGCAGCTATATGTGGCACGCCGGCTATTGGGGCGACCATATCGGCTTCTATGGCGGCGTGAACTACGGATTCGGATACTTCGGAAACGGCTACGAAGGCGGCTACTGGAGAGGCAACCACTTCTTCTACAACCGCAGTGTCACCAACGTTACCAACATCACCAACGTTCACATCTACAACAAAACGGTGATCAACAACGTCACGGTAAATCGCGTGAGCTACAACGGTGGACGCGGCGGAATCATGGCCCGTCCAACGATGGAACAAGAGCGATGGTCGCATGAGCGGCACTTTGAACCGACGCACATGCAGATGGATCATGAACATGCGGCTGGCAGGAATCGGGAATTTCTCGCGCGGGAGAATCACGGGCATCCGATGGTTGCAGCGACGTCGAGGCCGGGAGAC
>DASVYZ010000653.1:0-8252 GCA_036391935.1 Burkholderiaceae bacterium
GGTTGGAGATGATAATGCGCTTGCTGCCGTCCGGTTCGACGACGTTGATGCGGCCGACGGTAATTTCGTCGAACTTGGCGTTCTTCGATGAGGCGAAGGAACCGGTGACGGCAACGGCGGCGGCGACGCTGAGGCAGCCGGCAATGAAGGCACGGAGTTGCGGCATGGTCTGCTCCTTGAGATGTGGGCCGGGAACAAAGTCGCATGCTCGCAAGCTGCCGTGCCGCTGTCAATCTTGATTGGCGGTAATGAAGGGCCGGCTTCGCCTATGCCGCAGTCTTTATCGCCATTTTTTGCCTGTGGCGCGAAAGGGGTTAATATGGGGGACAATCCACTGCACGGACGCCAATGTTCGAATCCGCCGAAATCGGCCACAAGGTCGGCAAAAAGAAATTCAAGGAAGCGGTGCCGCCTTTGCGCTCCGCCTTGCTCGACGCCCAGTTCGAGCTGAATGCGCAAAAGAAATTCCCGGTGATTGTCCTCGTCAGCGGGCAGGACGGCGCGGGCAAGGGCGAGACCATCAACCTGCTCTACGAATGGATGGACCCGCGTTATCTCACCACGCTGGCCTTCGAACATCCTACCGACGAGGAGCGCGAACGCCCGGTGATGTGGCGCTTCTGGCGCAACCTGCCGCCCAAGGGGCGCATCGGGCTGCTCTCCGGCTCCTGGTATTCGGAACCGATACACCGCCGCATCACCGGCGAGATGTCGCTCTCGCGGCTCGATGCCCGCATCGACCAGATCAACCGCTTCGAAGCCATGCTGGTCAACGAGGGCGCGTTGGTGCTGAAGTTCTGGCTGCACCTGACCAAGCCGGCGCAGGAGGCGCGCTTCAAGCGGCTCGAAGCCAATCCGCGCACCGCCTGGCGCGTCACGCCCGAGCACTGGGCCAGCCTCAAGACCTATGACCAATTGCAGGACGTGGCGGGCCATGTCTTGCGCATGACCAATACCACCTGGGCGCCCTGGACCGTGGTCGAGGCCGCGGACGACAACTATCGCTCGCTGACAGTGGGGCAGACCCTGCTTGAAGCCATGCGGATCAAGCTGGCCAGCCTCGGCGCGGAAACGGCGCCGCCGGCCCCGGCCGTGGCGGTGCGCGTCGATGCGCGCAATGTCTTGACCGAGCTCGATATGGGCCAGGAACTGGGCGAGGAAGAGTATGCCGACCAGCTTGCATTCTGGCAGGGCCGCTTGTCCGAACTGGTGCGCGACGCGCGCTTTGCGCACCGTTCGCTGGTGTGCGCCTTCGAAGGCGTCGATGCGGCGGGCAAGGGCGGCTCGATCCGCCGCGTGGCCAAGGCGTTCGATGCGCGCCAATTCCAGATCGTGCCGATCGCCGCGCCGACCGACGAGGAAAGCGCCCGGCCTTACCTCTGGCGTTTCTGGCGCCACATCCCGCGCCGCGGAAAGGTGAGCATTTTCGACCGCACCTGGTATGGCCGCGTGCTCGTCGAGCGCGTCGAAAAACTGTGCAGCGAAGCCGATTGGCTGCGCGCCTATGGCGAAATCAACGATTTCGAGCACGACCTTGCCGAAGCCGGCGCGATCGTCGTCAAGTTCTGGCTGCAGATCAGCAAGGCGGAACAGATGGCGCGTTTCAAGAAACGCGAGAACGTGGAATTCAAGCGCTTCAAGATCACGGACGAGGACTGGCGCAACCGCAGGAAGTGGAGCAAGTACGAGCGCGCCGTCTGCGACATGATAGACCGTACCAGCACGGGCACGGTGGCCTGGACCCTGGTGGAAGCGAACGACAAGCGCTTTGCGCGCGTGAAGATTCTGCGCACGATTTGCGAGCGGGTGGAGGCGGAGTTGAATAAGCAGGTGGAGGGCGAGGTGAAAACCAAGGCAGTCGCGCGCAAGAAGCCGGCGGCCGCGAAGCGTCGAGCGTAGCTTGGCCGGATTCTTGCGCCAAGCTGCTGCCGTATTGCGGCCGTCGCAAGGCACGCATCGAGCGTGGCCTATGACGCCAGCATCAGCTCAAAGTGATCTATCGCATCCTTGTACATCTGGATCTGGTCATGCAGCAGCTCGCGATCGCTCACGGCGTCGCGCGCATCGTCTTTCTCCGAATCGAGCAGGGCATCGCCGTTGCCTTCTCTTACTCCGCTTCCATTGGGGCTGGCCTGCGCGGCGGCCAGCGCTTCCGCATGCACTTCATCGATTCTTGGGTAATCCTTCATGCCGATGGCCGCCATCAAGGCCAGCAGTGCGCCATTGTTGCCGGCGGGCTGCGACACCTTGAGCTGGGTCAGCCAGACCTTGGCGCCCGAGCCCGCGGGCAGGTTGCGGCGCAATTGTTCGGCCAGCATCAGCGACAGGTTTTCCGCAAGCGCCGCCGGCAGGGGCAGGCCGGCGCCGTCAAACAGCGCGATGGAGACATGCGCGTGGTTTGATGCATCGTGATGGGCGGAAAGCGCGATGTGGCGGCCGCCCAGATCGAGCGTCGCGCGCCAGTCTTCGCCGTTGCGCACGCCCTCGGCGAGGGCGACAGACAGACTTGCCACGGCGCCGTCGTCGCGCCGCGCCAGTTTTGCCTCGTCCAGCTTGTGCGTGGACAGGCGCAATTGCGGATCGGCCGCATTTTCCGCCTCGGCCAGGATGTCGAGAAATTGGGCGTCACGCGATGCCGGCAGCGCCGGCTCGCCTTCCTTGGCCTTCCCCTTGCGGGCACGTTGCAGCTCGATCAGGTAGGCGCGCATTCCCTCCATGCGCGCCGCGAAGCCCGGCGCGGCGGCCAGTGCCGATATCTCCTCGCCCTCGTCCGGTTCGCCGTCCCGTGCGGCCGCCAATTCAGGGGCCGCGGCCAGTTCGATATGGCCTATCGCCCGCTCGTACATTCGAAGGCGTTTCTTTTCGTAGGAAGCGCTGAACTCGTAAGGCAGGCCGAGCCAGGAGCGGTGCTGCGCAAGATGGCCGGGCCGGCCGTCCGCGCCCTCCTGCCGTTGACGCAAGGTCTGCCCCTTCTTGTTGACGGGCTCGTCGCGCAGGTCGGGCCGCGCTTCCAGCAGCGCATGCATGTTCGATCTCAGCGTCATGTGCTTGAAAAACCGGGCGCCGAGCAGCTTGTCGCCGTCGCTTACCCGCACGCCGAAATCCTTGGACTGCCCGCCCGCGTGGGCCAGCGCTTCCTTGTGCAGTTGCTCGATACCGGGATCGCCCAGCATCTCGCGCGCGGCGGCAAGCGCAAAGATGGCGCTGCCGTCTTCGGTCTTCTGGATGGAGGTGTGGACGTTGTTGAACCAGACCTTGGCATCGCGCGGCTTGCGCGCGTGGCGCGGTTTGCGCTCGTCGTCCAGGGCTTCGTTGAGATGGTCGACCAGCGAGCTGGCGACCATGGACCAGTCCCGCGCGGAAAATTCCCCGGCGGTGCTGTCCACGACGACAATCGACACGTGCATGGGCTTGCTCGGGGCGTGGCGGACCGACAGCGCGACCTGGTGCCCGTTCATGTCGACGATGGCATGCCAGGTTTGCGGCAGATGCATGCCGGCCACGAGCCGGCGCGCCAGGCTCCCCACCGCAGTCGGGTCGTCTCCCCGGCTCAGGCGCTTATAGTCGATGGCGTGCGCGCTCAGCCGCAGCGTCGGCATGCGCGCGTTTTCCACGGCAACGAGCAGATCGAGAAATTCCGTATCGCGGCAGCCGCGCATTTCGAGCTTGACCGGTTCGGCGGCGAAGGCGGCGCGCAAGTCGGCCAAATATGCCTTCATGTCGCCCAGCCGTTTCGCGATGCCCGTATCGTCGCCGGCGGGCATGTCGGCGCGCGCCAGGGCGCGCAGGCCCAATGCCACCCGATGGCGCGCAATGACGGCCGGGGCGGCCGAGGCGGCGGCGCCGCCGATCCCCGCGGTACCGCCACGCGCCGTCGATTGCCGCGCATGCAGTCCGCCCAAGGCCGATTGCGCCGCGGGACGCTCGCGGCTGTTTGCCCGTGCGGGCGCGGCGCTCGAGGGCGGTGCTCCCTCGTTGGAATGATCCTGAGAAATGGCCGCCGGTTCGGCGGATACCGCTTGTCGTATCGTGATGGTCATCGCGTTGCGCCCTCCCAAAGGCCCATTCTCGCGGTTCCTGGCAGGCGCGGGCCGGGCGAATGCGAACAAAAGTCGCTTTATCGGCACGATTTGCCTGTGGCTTGGCAATGACGCCCGATGGCGCAACGCGGCGCCGCTCCTGCCTCCTTCCGCTATTTGTAACGCATAGGAACGAATGCGCCATCCGATGATCTATCTACCCGGCGGATTTCCCCGCGGCCGTTTGTTTCCCCGCTTTACCCGATTTACCAAACGTTAACCCCGTTTTACACCGTCCGCTTCTATAATTTTGCATCGCAGGATCAATCAAGAACAAGAAACCGAGGACTATCCATGAACCAATTTCGCCGCCGCTTTTGCACGTCCCGCATGTCCCGCCCCCTGATATTTCCGCTGTGTGCGCTTGCCGGCTTGTCGCTCTCGGGTTGCGGCGGCGTGCTCGATGCGACCATAGGCGGAACGGTCTCGGGTTTGTCCGGCGGCACATCGGTGGTGTTGCTCGACAACGGCAGCGACCCGATCACGGTCTCGGCCAACGGCAGCTTCACCTTCGACAAGACGGTCTCGGCGCAAGACACTTACGACGTCACCGTCGAGACCCAGCCTATCGGTGAAACCTGCACCGTGAGCAATGCCACAGGCACGGTGACGCAGAATGGCGGCGACATCACCGACGTCGCAGTGACCTGCAATGCCACCACCACCTCGAGCAACTATGTCTACGTGACCATTTCGGGATTGGCTTCCAATGCGTCGGTCACGCTCTCCGACGGCACTTCCAGCCAGACGTTTTCGGCCAACAGCACCGCTCCGGTTGCGTTCTCGACAGCTTTGTCCTTTGGCGCGACGTACGACGTGACAGTCACCACCAATCCCTCCGGGCAGACTTGCACGGTGACCAATGCCAGCGGCACGATTTCCTCTTCGGGAACCACGGCGGCCGCGGTAACCTGCCAGTGAGTGGTGGTATAGTCACGGCTTTCGACCTCTCTCCGTCAAGCCATGAAGCATTTGTTTGCCGTTGCGTCCGCCGTTGCGATGTTGTCTCTGGGTAATCTCGCGCAGGCGCAGGACGTCAGTTTTCGTGTGACCAAGCTCGCCGTCGGCATGAACCTGATCGATGCTGAAGTGGCCGAAACGGCGGCCGCGCGCGAGCAGGGCTTGATGTACCGCAAGTCGCTGGCCCTCAACAGCGGCATGCTGTTCGATTTCGAGCGCCCGGCAACCAAGGTTTGCATGTGGATGAAGAACACCAATATTCCGCTGTCGGTGGCTTTCATGGACAACCAGGGCGTCATCCTTAACATTGAAGACATGCAGCCGCAGACGCTGGACAACCATTGTTCGGCCCAAGGCAAGGCGGTGCGTTACGCGCTCGAGATGCAATTGGGCTGGTTTGCGCAAAAGCATGTGCGCGTGGGCGACCAGGTCAAAAAGGCGGATTCCGCGGGCAAATAAGCTCGACTTTCCCCGTGCAGCCACGGGCGTCATCGCGGAAAATTTGTAAAAATGGTAATGCTGGCCGAAAATTACTGGCCGCCTTGGCTGGTTTTTCCGCTCGCCTTCTCGATATAATTACTGCTCAATAAAAATATCCAGGCAGGCTTGCCGGCGCCGGGGCGCGTGGAACATCAAGAGCAGGCCGCACACCATCCACACAAGGAAAATCCGGGATCGCCATGGCCAATGCCATTGGCGGACGGAAGTTTAACGCCCAAACATTATCAGGGGGATTCATGGGTATTCGGTTTTCCCGCTTTACCGCGCCTGCCGTACTTGTTGCCGCTACCGTATTGGCGGCTTGCGGCGCGGGCGGCAGCGACACGGCTGCGCGCACACAGATGGCGCAGCCGCGCATCAAGCAGGTTGGCACGCAGAAGTCGGACTATGCCACGGTGGTGCAGCAGTTGTATATCGCCTATTTCGGCCGGCCGGCCGACCCGAACGGGCTGGGCAATTTCGAGAACCAGTTGCTGCTATTGGGCGCGCCGACCGACGTCGGCGGCCTTGCCGACGCCTACAAGACCAATACGGCCATTGCTTCGCTGATCGACAGCTTCGGCTTGTCGACCGAATCGAAAAACCTGTACGGCTCCACTACCACGGCGCAATTTGTCGCTTCCATTTTCGGTAACGTGCTGGGGCGGCAGCCTGCGACGGCCGGCTCGACCTTCTGGGTCAACGCCATCGACAGCGGCGCCACCAGCAGGGGCGATGCCGCGCTTTCCATCATGGCCGGCGCGTTTGCCAATACCTCCAACCCGACCCAGGCCCAGGCCGACGTCCAACTGATCGACAACCGCGTCAGCGTGGCTGCGAATTTCACCGGCGAGGTGTCCTCGCTGAACGCGGTCTCGAGCTACACCGGCTCCGCCGCGGCGCAAAGCGCGCGCCAGATGCTGGCCCAGGTGACTTCGACCACCACGGCGTCGACGCAGCAAATCATCACCGTGATCCAGGGCTTGATCGGCTCGGCGCTACAGGCGTATGCGGGCAATTACTGCGGTACGATTTCCGGCGCCTTTAGCGGCACGGTCGATCTGACGCTCTCGTCCAACGGCAATTCGACCTTCGCCGTCACCGGGACGGTTTTTGTCGGCGGCCAGAGCATCCCGATCCAGGGCACGACGCAGCCGCCCACCTTGAACGTGGAATTGATGTGCACCACGGGGGTGTGCGGTACGGCCACGGCCACCGTGACCACAAGCGCGATCGCGGGCACGTATTCGATTACGAACGTGGGCTCGGGCAATATTTCACTGTCGCATTCCTGCCCTTGAGTTTGCTTCCGGATCGGCCCTTGAATCTGGTTCCGGCCGCCGCGCCTCATGCGCACGCGGCCGGAATTTCGCCGCCTGGGCATGCATGACTGGAAATTCTGGCTACAATCTTCACACTATGGTCACACCATGCTTTGCCAAAGGATCAGATTGAACCGGCAGTCGCAATCGCCCACCCTGTTCGGCTGCGGGCGCAACCTGGCACACTCCAAGGCCTGACTTGCTCGACGGCCGCCTGTCTCTGACCACGCCCGAGGGCATTCGCCTGTCGCTGACACCGGCCGGGCCGGGCGTGCGCGCGCGCGCCTGGCTGTTCGACGTGCTGATCTGGCTTGCCTCGCTATGGGTCATGGCAATGATCCTGGGCATGCTGGGCAAGGTGGGGCAATCGCTGTTCCTGATCTGGATCTTCCTCGCCAACTGGGGCTACCCCGTGATCTGCGAGGTGTATTTCGGCGGCCGCACCATCGGAAAGCGCATCGCCGGCATCCGCGTGTTGCGCTCCGACGGCTTGCCCGTGGGCTGGCGCGAATCGGGCATACGCAATCTCTTGCTTGTGGCGGACTTCTTGCCGGCCTTCTATGCCACGGGCCTGATCAGCATGCTGTACGACGGCCAGTTCCGCCGCCTGGGCGACATCGTGGCGCGCACCCAGGTGGTTTACGTGGACAAGCCGCCGGCGCGCACCGTGCTGCCCAAGGCCGTGCCCATGCCGCTGCCGTTCCCGCTCACGCCGGAAGAGCAGCGCGTGCTGGTCGATCTGTTCGAGCGCGAACGCACGCTGCCGCCTGGCCGCCTGGCCGAACTCGGCAGCATTGCCCACGAGTTGACCGGGCTGCACGACCGCGAATCGCTCGAACGCATGCGCAGTTACGTGGCGGGATTGGTGCAATGAAACAGAGCCAGTTCGAGAGCGAACACGCCGGCCTGTGGCGCGAGATCGACGCTATCCTGGCCGGCGCTTCGCTGCAGACCGAGGAATTGCCTGCCTATTACCGCCGCCTGTGCCAATGCCTGGCGCTGGCGCTGCAGCGCGGCTATTCGCCGACGCTGACCGATTACCTGCAGCGCATGGCTTTCGAGTGCCATAGCCGCATCTACGGTTCGGTGGTGGAGCGTCCCATGCGCCTGCGTGCCTGGATCAATTACGATTTGCCGCGCCGCGTGCGCCAGGAATGGCGCCTTGTGCTCACGATCGCGCTGGCGTTCTGGGGTGTCGGCCTGCTGTGCGGCCTGCTGGTCTGGTGGAAGCCTTACCTGGCATACAGCTTTCTCGACGCCAAGGAATTAAACGAGATGCACCGCATGTACCAGCCCGGCGCGGTCGGCGCCGGCCGCGGCGGCGCCGACGGCGACCTGGCCATGTTCGGCTTCTACATCTGGAACAATGTCTCGATCGGTTTCCGCACCTTCGCTTCCGGCTTGTTTGCCG
>DASVYZ010000654.1:0-6902 GCA_036391935.1 Burkholderiaceae bacterium
AAACCGCGCAGCTCGACGGCTTGACCGAAAAGCTGTATGGCGAAATCGTCGGCCGCATCAAGCAGGACGACAGTACCGTGCCCTACAAGAAAGGCGCCTGGTGCTATTACACGCGCTTTGCCAGCGGCGGCGAATATCCGATCTTCGCACGCAAGCCGCTTGGCGGCGACAAGGAGCAAGTGCTCATCGACGGCAATATCGAGGGCAAGGGCAAGGCGTTTTTCGACATCGGCCGCCATGAAGTCAGCCCCAATGCCAGGCTGATGGCTTACCTGGTCGATACCGTGGGCCGGCGCCAATACACGCTGAAAATCCGCGACCTGGCGACCGGCCGCGACTTGAAGGAAGAGATTGGCGGGCTGGCGCCGTTCGCCGCCTGGGCCGCCGACAACAAGACCGTGTTCTACATTGAAAACGATCCCGCCACGCTCTTGACCACGCGGGTGAAAACGCATGTGATCGGCACCGACCCGGCGCAAGACAAGCTGGTCTACGAAGAACCCGACCACAGCTATTACCTCAGCCTGCTGAAGAGCGGCGACGAGCGCTACGTCATCATCGCCCAGCACAGCACCACGACCAACGGCGCGCTCGTGATCGACGCGGCTCGCCCGAATGCCAAGCCGACATGGCTGACGCCACGCAAGGAAGCGATGCTTTACACAGCGGACCACATTGCCGGCCGCTGGATCGTCAATACCGACTGGAACGCGCCCAACTACCGCATCATGACGGTGGCCGACCGCGACATCGGCGACCGCAACAAGTGGCGGGAGCTGATCGCGCCCGACAAGAACGTGTTCATCGAAGGATTCATCCCATTCAAGGACTATCTGGTCTTGAACGAGCGCGCCGAGGGCTTGCGCCGGCTGCGCGTGCTGCCCTGGAAGGATTTGCATGGCGGCCGCGTCATTGCGTCGGACGAGCCGGCCTATGCCGAAACCTTCGAAGCCAATCCTGAGCAGAACACCCGTGAACTGCGCTACAACTACACCTCATTGACCACGCCGACGCGCGTCATGGCCGTCGATATGGAGACCGGGGAGCGCAAGGTGTTGAAAGAACAGCCTGTGCCCGGCTACGATGCATCCCGTTACGTCACCGAGCGGGTCTGGGCCACGGCCCGCGACGGTGTCAAGGTACCGGTCTCGCTGGTCTACCGCAAGGGCTTCAAGCGCGACGGCACGGCGCCGCTATACCAATACGCCTACGGCTCCTACGGCATGTCGACCGATCCGAACTTCCGCTCCAATGTCGTTTCACTGATGGATCGCGGCTTTATCGTCGCCATCGCCCATATCCGCGGCGGCCAGGAAATGGGCCGCGCCTGGTATGACGAGGGCAAGTTGATGCACAAAAAAAACACGTTCACCGACTTCCTCGACGTGACGGATTACCTCGTGGCTGAGCACTATGCCGCGAAGGACAAGGTATTCGCCATGGGCGGCAGCGCCGGCGGCCTCTTGATGGGCGCCGTCGCCAACATGGGCGGAGACAAGTATCGCGGCATCATCGCGCACGTGCCCTTCGTCGACGTCGTCACCACCATGCTCGACGAAAGCATTCCGCTGACTACCAACGAATTCGACGAGTGGGGCAACCCCAAGCAAGCGGACGCATACCACTACATGCTGTCCTATTCGCCGTATGACAACGTCGCAGCCAAGGCTTACCCGGCCATGCTGGTGACAACCGGGCTATACGATTCGCAGGTGCAGTACTACGAACCCACCAAGTGGGTAGCCAAGCTACGCAGCATGAAGACCGATCGCAATCCGCTTTACCTGAAGATCAATATGGAAGCCGGTCATGGCGGCAAGTCGGGGCGCTTTACGCGGCAGCATGAGGCGGCGGAGGAGTATGCCTTCATTCTGCATCAACTGGGTCTCACAGAGTGTAAATAGCCCGAATCCGGGAAACATTGCAATCGCCCGGGAACGGATGCGGTATGAGCGCACGGATCAAACATCATCCGCTTCAGTGTCTGGATGCCCGCAAAGGCGGTCTTTTCCCGATGTGCATCACACTTATCCATACACCGCATAACTTTCGAACTGCGAATTTCGCTCTGTTGAAATGGCTCGGAAGAATGCTATCGCAGGTAGAAGCGCCTACACTCGTGCGAAAGGCTCGCTCGCCCCGGAGTATAGATTTTCCAGAATTGCCGTCTCCCGCCGAACAATCGTTTCGACGAAATCCCTGGGCTGCCGCATTTGCTTGAAGGCGCGAAAGCCGCGGTCGAGGAAGTCATGCAGTTCAGAAAGCCCCGCCAGCTTGGCCGGCCCGCGCATCATCGCCAGCGTGCCGCCGATCAGCGGAACGCGTACCAATTCGCACAAGGCATCGCCGACCGAGCGGATGTGGCCGATCTGCTTTTCGCGGTCGCGCCGAGTACCGGCTTCGCGGTAGGCTTCGATATAGCCCGATTCGGTGACGCGACTGCCCAGCCGCGTCGCCATGGCGCGGTCGAGAATTTCGGACAGGGCATCGAGCTCGATCGCTTCAGCTATCGTTTGCAGCGCGGAAGCAGGCAGCAATTTTTCCATCATGGGAATGATGCGCTCGATGTCTGCGTCACGCTGGGTGAAATCATGCGTGCCGTATAAATCATCCAGAAAGAACCGCGCCGCGTCGCGCGTGTGCGCGCCGGCCAGCAGATCGGCATGCGTTTGCGCCATGCGCGCCGACTGGAAACGCCGCAAGGCGATACGCGCCGCGGCAGCTTCCGGGTCCTTGGATGCAACCAGGCGCTCTACCGCGGCGGCTTGCAGGTCGCGGCGCAGTCTGATGACGATGTCCTGTTTCTTCATGGTTTTATTATCTCTATTTTTGCCCATTTGCGCTGCGATGCACAACGAACATCTAGTAGGGTTCCTCTAGTTTGCCCAGGAGAAGCCAAGTCCGCTTGGGGTACACTCAGGCAAAGAACATGCGCCAAGAGCGCAATGGAGACCCCTGTATGGCAGGCTTAGCATGGCACTGACGCGCCGCTCTTTCCTCAAAGCCGGCTTGTTCGGCACACTGACGCTGGTTGCAGCCGGCGGCATCTATCGCACATTCAAGAGCCCCGAACCCTTGCAGCCTTTCGCGCTCGATGCGCAGGGCCGCGCCGCGCTGGCGGCAATTTGCCCGGCCATGATAGGCAACGCCATGCCGGCCACACCGGAGGCAAGCGAACGCGCCATCCGGCACACCCTCGAAGCCATCGCCGGTCTGCCGCTGGCGGCACAAAAAGAAGTACAGGATCTGTTTGCGCTTCTGACGCTGGGCGCCACGCGCCGCTTGCTCACGGGCATACCTGACGACTGGGCCCATGCCAGGCGCGAGGATGTGAGCGCTTTCCTGCAAAGCTGGCGCGTGCATCGCCTGCAACTCCTGCAGAGCGGCTACCATGCCCTACACGACCTGATTTTGGGCGGCTGGTATGCCGACGAAACGACCTGGGCCGGCATAGGCTATCCCGGTCCGACGAAAGAATTGTCCTCTTGAAGTCACGGAAGAACGCACTCGCATGACCAGTCCAATCGCCGATCCCATTCAAGCCGGCCTCGCCTCCGGCTGGCACGTCATCGATGCCGCCCAATTAGGTGCAGACCTGACCATGGAAGCCGACGTCGTCATCGTCGGCACCGGCGCCGGCGGCGGCGTCACGGCCGAAATCCTGGCACTGTCCGGCTTGAAAGTGGTGATGATAGAAGAAGGCGAATTGAAATCGTCCAAGGATTTCAAGATGCGCGAAGCGCAAGCCTACCCCACGCTGTACCAGGAATCGGCCGCACGCAAGACCCGTGACAAGGCGATCAACATCCTGCAGGGCCGCACCGTGGGCGGTTCGACCGCGGTGAACTGGACGTCGAGCTTCCGCACCCCGCCAGGCACGCTGAAATTCTGGCAGGAACGCTACGGCTTGAAGGATTACAGCGTCGAAGCCATGGCGCCGTGGTTCGAGATGATGGAACAACGCCTGAACGTCGTCGAGTGGGATACGGCGCCGAACGAGAACAACAACGCCTTGAAGCAAGGTGCCCAGAAGCTCAATATCCCGATAGCGGCGATCCGGCGCAACGTCAAGGGATGCTGGAACCTCGGCTATTGCGGCATGGGCTGCCCGACCAATGCCAAGCAATCGATGCTGGTCACGACCGTGCCTTCGGCGCTGTCCAAGGGGGCGACGCTGGTGACGCATGCACGCGCCGAGCGCTTGCAGATCGAGCGCGATACCGTGCAGGCGCTGCATTGCACGGCGCTCGACGCCGGCGGCTTGCGCGCCACGGGCAAAACCATACGCGTCAATGCAAGACATTACGTCGTCTCCGGCGGTGCAATCAATTCGCCCGCGCTCTTGATGCGCTCCAAGGCGCCCGATCCGCATCACCTGCTCGGCAAGCGCACCTTCCTGCACCCGACCGTGGTTTCGGCCGCGCTGTTTGCCCATCCGATCAACGGCTATGCCGGTGCGCCGCAAACGATTTATTCCGACCATTTCATGGAGACGCAACCGATAGACGGCGCGGTAGGCTATAAGCTGGAAGTGCCGCCGCTGCATCCGCTGCTGTTCTCCACCACCATGGCCGGTTTCGGCGAACAGCACGCCGAGATGATGAAGCAATTCCCCAACTCCCAGGTGATCCTGGCGTTGTTGCGCGACGGCTTCCACGAAGACTCGCAAGGCGGCACCGTGCATCTGCGCGACGACGGCTACCCCGTGCTCGATTACGTCATGAGCGACACGATGTGGGACGGCGTCAAGCGCGCCCTCCTGACCATGGCCGAAATCCAGTTCGCCGCCGGCGCCAAGAACGTCTATCCCTTGCACGAGCAAGCCACCGGCTACACCGACTGGCCCAGCGCCAGGCAAGCCATCGATACCCTGCCCTACAAGCCCAACCTCACGCGTGTGGTCTCGGCCCATGTCATGGGCGGCTGCCCGATGTCGGACGATGCCAAGCTCGGACTGGTCTCGCCGACCGGCATCTACCACGGGGTGGAGAACCTGTCGGTGCATGACGGCTCGCTGTTCCCGACTTCGATCGGCGCCAATCCGCAACTGTCGATCTATGGCTTGACGGCGCGACTGGCCAGCGGTTTGGCTCAAAAACTGACCGGCAAACCGGCGCCGCGCGTGACTGCAGGCTAACACCATGGTTCAGGCCCTCACGCGTCAACTGCTGGTTTTTCAATTGGCGGCGGTATTGGGCGTAGCAGCGGCTTCGCATTTCCTTCTGCACCTGGGCTGGGGTGCCGCGCTCGGTATCGGTTTGCTGGTCCTGGCGGCGGTACGCATGGGCATCTCGATCAACAACTTCATCCTGGCCTGGCAATATCATAGCGAGACGCCAAGCGAATACCGCTTGAACGCCCTCCTGTTCCTGCGCATGTTTTGCGTCGAGTTCCTGGCTTCGATGTGGACCACGTCCTGGGCCATGCCGTTCAAGGGCTTTGCCGACGCGCCCATAGCCAAGACAAACCGCCTGCCCGTGCTGCTGATCCACGGCTATGGCTGCAACAGCGGTTATTGGCATAGGCTGCGCCGTCCGCTAGACGAGTCCGGGGCCGTGTACCGCGCCATCGATCTCGAACCGGTGTTCGGCGACATCGAAGCCTACGTACCCATGATTGCTCAAGCTGTCGAGGCTCTGCGCAGCGACAGCGGACAAGACAAGCTTATCGTCGTGGCCCACAGCATGGGCGGTTTGGCGGCGCGTGCCTACCTGCGGCAAGAAGGCAGCGAACGCATCGCCCGCGTGATCACGCTGGGCAGCCCGCACCACGGCACCGGCATCGCCAACTTCGGCGCCGGCATGAATTGCCGCCAGATGCACTGGCGCGGCAATGCCAGGACCGGCTCGCCCAGCATCTGGCTGCGCCATCTCGACGAATCGGAGGACGAGGCAACGCGCAAGCTGTTCGTCTCGATCTACAGCCACCAGGACAATATCGTCGCGCCGCAAACCTCGTCCGAATTGCAGGGCGCGCGCAACATCGCCTTCCGCGGCATTGGGCACGTGGCCCTGGCCCTGCATCCTGTGATTCACACCTGCGTGCTGGCGGAAATCCGCGCGGCCTGGGCGGCATACCAAGCCAAGCCTGCGCCCGACCACGCGGAACGCGAAATGACGGGTAGCTAAGAGCCTGTTTGCGATCTGCTTGGCATGCATGCCAGACAAATCGCAAACAGCCCCTAAGTTCGCTCGGCCAGGTCCAGCGCACTGCTTGCCAGGGCTGCGGTTGCGCGCATAGCGGAACGTATCGTGCCGTAAATACTCAATGTCATCGCCGTTTGAACTTGCTCGACTGCGCGCACGGGCAGGCTGATCGGCGCGATCTTTTCCAGCACCGCATAAGGCTGGCGCGTCAAGGATAGTTGCAGCCGCTGCGCGGCATCGGTGCCGGCAAGCATCGCGTCTTCGATCAATTCCTGGGCCCCGCGCAGTTGCCCTATCGTTTTCCGATTCATGTCTTCACTTCTCCAACATCCAGTCCCTGATTTGCCGGTACACGTCCACATTGTGCGCCAGCGCCATGTGATGCACGCCGGGGAAAATTCCCACTCGTATTTGCTGTTCGCCTGCGGCGAACCCTTCCATGTCCGGCACACGCACCAGGCCATCACCGAGGATACGGTTGAGCGGATGGTCCGGGTCGTCAGCCAGCGTGCCGGCGGCCAGATAATGCCGCGTCGATTGCGCGGCATTTTGCATCGTGCCGGCCGCGCCAAGCCCATCGCGCAGATCCTTGATGCCATCGCTGCGCAAGTCGAGGATATCGCCGATCAGGCGCGACACCCGGCTCGGCATCGCATCGAAGACGGCCGCTGTCGTGTAGGCAAATTTTTCCAGATCGGCGCCTTCGTGCGGCGTGCCGAGATAAATCATTCTAGCAAGCAAGGGGAGCCAGGCTCG
>DASVYZ010000655.1:0-3586 GCA_036391935.1 Burkholderiaceae bacterium
TGGAAAACCTGCACCGCAGCCTGCCTAAGGGCAGCCTGTTCCCCGTTCCCCTGATCTGCACCATACGTTTCGGCAAGCCGCTCGAACGGCTCGCCGGCGAAGACAAGCAAGCCTTTCTCGACCGCGCGCGCAACGCCGTAATAGGACTCGCCTCATGACGACACACGCAAAATTTTATTGGCTGATCGGCGGCGTCATCGCCTTGCTCTGCGTGGCATCAGCGATAGGCTGGCTGCTCTCGCTGCGCGTGGATGGTGAAGGCGGGCGGGCGGTAATCGACAACCTCAACTCCCGCATCCGCGCCTGGTGGGGCATGGTCGCCGTGTTCGCCGTCGCTTTCGTGCTGGGCAAGAACACGACGATCGTCATGTTCGCCTTCGTCTCTTTCTTCGCCCTGCGCGAATTCCTGACCTTGACGCCAACCAAGTTCGGCGACCATCGCGCCCTCTCGCTGTCGTTCTTCGTGCTGATCCCGGTGCAGTATTGGCTGATCGGCATACGCTGGTATGAATTGTTCACCATCTTCGTGCCGGTCTACGGCTTCCTGCTGCTGCCCTCGCTCTCGGTGCTGGCGGAAGATACCGAACACTTCCTCGAGCGCAGCGCCAAGATCCAATGGGGCGTCATGATCGCGGTGTATTGCATCAGCCACGTGCCGGCCCTGATGCTGCTCGACATCCCCGGCTACGAAGGCCAGGATGCCCTGCTGTTGTTCTACTTGGTTCTGGTGGTGCAGTTGAGCGACGTGCTGCAATACGTGTTCGGCAAGCTGTTCGGCAAGACCAAGGTGGCACCGGTGGTCAGCCCGTCCAAGACTGTGGAAGGCTTCATCGGCGGCGCCTTGAGCGCCACCGGCATCGGCGCGGCGATGTGGTGGATCACGCCCTTCACGCCACTGCAGGCAGCCGGAATGGCTTTCGTGATCGTGTTGATGGGTTTCCTCGGCGGCCTCGTGCTCTCAGCCGTCAAGCGCAGCCTCGGCGCCAAGGATTGGGGGACGATGATACAGGGGCACGGCGGCATGATGGACCGCATGGATTCGATCAGCTTCGCGGCGCCGATCTTCTTTCACCTGACGCGCTATTTCTTCACCTGAGCGCAGGCCCCTCGACGCGCCGGCTCAGGGTATCGGCCTGCTTGAGAAAGTCCGGCATGCGATACTTGCCCTTCATCATCGCAATGGCCTGCTTCGCTTGATCGAGCGGCATGCCGGCAGCGGTGACGAACAAGGGCCGGTCGCTCCCGCCGCGCAACAGTCTGGTGTCGTCCGGCGTGCCGGCGAAGAAGGACTTTGCCACGCCGATCACAGGCACAGCGCCGCCCAAGGCTTCCCACAGCTTGGCGCCAAGCCCCGGGTGCGGCGGGTCGCCCAGCGTGACAAAACCATCGATGACGACAGCATCGAGCGGCATCGCCACCTTGGCGATCAACTGCATGACGCATGGCAGCTCGCGGCGGAAGAATTCGCCGGGGACGTATTCGTCAACCTGGTCGATCCAGGTTTCGACGACCGAATCGATTCGCGCGCTGTCCCAGGCGGAAAACAGGACGCCGACGGCCCTGGCTCCGGGTTCGAAATAACCCACGTCGACGGCGAGGATCAAACTCCCCTCGCGTAGTTACGCATACACCCGCCGCGCCGTCGCCAACACCGCCGCCAGGGCAAACATCGCCGCAGCGCAAGCGCGGTTGATCATCAACAAGCCGCGCGCCGAGCAGGTGCTGGACGTGGCGTAAGAAAACATGATCACCGCATCCTGCGTCACGAACCAGAGCGCCAACTCGGCATACTGCGGCGCCTGGGCGTGCGCGGGATCGACGAATTGCGGCAGGAAGGCCGAGAAGAACAGCAAACCCTTGGGGTTGGACAAGGCCACCGTAAAACTGCGCACAAAGGCACGCTGCGCAGTCAGTTCACGTTTTTGCGCGACCAGCTTTTCCTGGTCCATGCCGGATGTCTTGGAACGCCACAGCTTGATGCCGAGCCAGCACAGGTAAGCCACGCCGACGTAGCGCAAGGCGTTGAACAGTGTCTCGGAAGCCGCCAGGATGACACCGAGCCCAAGCGCAACCAGCGCGATCAGGATCAGGTTGGCGAACGTGGCGCCAAGGATGCCGTAAGCCGCCACACGGCGGCCGGCTACGATGCCGTTCGACAGCGCCAGCAACATGGTCGGGCCCGGCGTGATGGCCAGCGCGAACGAGGCGGCAATGAAAAGCAGGAGCGTGTGCAGAGGGATCATGTTCAGCTCAGTGTTGACGGCTCAAGACCAGTTTCACGCCGAGAGCGACGAACAGGCCGCCGCAGGTACGATTGAGGATATCGGCCAGCCTGCCGCCGCCTTTGCCTTTGAAGCGGGCACTGGCCGTTGCCGCGGACCATGCCAGGAAATTGCACCACAACATGCCGTTGACGTTGAACACCAGGCCCAGCACGATGAAGGCCAGCGCCTTGTGCGGCGCAGCCGGTTCGATGAATTGCGGCACGAATGCGAGGAAGAACAGCGCCACCTTTGGGTTCAACACATTGGTGAGGAAACCCTGGCGGAAGATCAAGCCTATGCCGGCTTGCGGCAGGCGCGCGGGCTCCATCCCTTCCTCCGCCTTGCGCGCGCGACGAAACAACATGCCGAGACCGACATAGAACAGGTAAGCCGCGCCGATCAGCTTGACCACGGTGAAAGCCATGGCCGACGTGGCAAGAATGGCCGAGAGGCCGAAAGCCGCTGCGCACACGTGCACCATGGTGCCGGCGCCGATACCGAAAGCCGCCGCCATGCCGGCCTTGTGGCCTTGCGCGGCGCTGCGGCCGACGATGTAAAGCGAATCGGGTCCGGGCGTAATGTTGAGCAGCAAGCCGGAAACGATGAACAGCGCGAGATCGTGGATACCCAACATCAGAACACCTTCAATTTCAACTGGAAAGACAGGGCCCCATACAGGCGGTCCTGGTAGCTCGGCACGAACATCACGTTCAAGCCGACACGTCCGTATTCGTAGCTCGCCGTCGGAATCGCCGCGGGAAACCAGTTGCCGTTGCGATAATTCGGATAGCCGTTGAAACCGCCGAAGACCGCACCCAGGCGCACCGGGCCGATGGCAATCGGTTGGTAATACACGCCGACGTAATCGGAAATCGCACGGTCGCTGTTATTGAACTCCCCGGCCGTGATCGAGGCGACGGTGTTGAAGCGGTACTCGGCGCCGATGCCGTAATTGTCGCCGTTCAAGTTCTTGTCGCGGTCCCAGTGATAGGACACCAGGCCCGGATTGAGCCAGACTTCGTTGATCGGCTTGGCGTCGATCCAGTTGACGAGGTCGTCGGCATGGGCCGGAGCCGCCACGACGGAGAACGTACCCAATGCGGCCAGGGTTTTGATGGCTTTGCGGAGCTTTCCCAAAAAACGATGCATGCTATTCCTTTATCAATAAGGGTAAGCGCTCTTATTACCGCCCTCACCCCTGCCCCTCTCCCGCCTGCGGGCGAGGCGGCCCGCGCAAGGGGGCGCTTCGTGACCTGAATGGTTTTCAACCATTCTGGAAAATATCAGTTGGAGACAATGATGCTCTCGATGAAGTATTCGGT
>DASVYZ010000656.1:0-1886 GCA_036391935.1 Burkholderiaceae bacterium
CGATCGCATCGATGCCTTGATTCCCGTGCTGCCGCTGGCAGTGTTGTGCGGACACTGGATGTAACATGGAAAAGGTCACCGTATTAGGCTCTACCGGTTCGATCGGCGTGTCGACATTGGACGTGATCGCTCGACATCCCGACCGTTTTTCCGTCTATGCCCTGACCGCGCACAGCAAGGTCGAGGAGCTGGCAAGCCAATGCCTGCAACATCGCCCCCAGGTGGCTGTGGTCGGCACAGCCGAAGCCGCTGCCAGGCTGAGCGCGGTCTTGAAGGCGCAGGGCAGCAAGACCGCAGTCGAGTATGGCCGCGATGCGTTGTGCACTGTCGCATCCGCTCCCGAATGTCATGCCGTGATGGCCGCCATCGTCGGCGCAGCCGGTCTCGCGCCCACCTTGGCTGCCGCACGCGCCGGCAAGAAAGTGCTGCTGGCGAACAAGGAAGCCTTGGTCATGTCCGGGGGGCTGTTCATGGATGCGGTGGCCGCCAATGGCGCCGTGCTGATGCCGATCGACAGCGAGCACAACGCCATCTTCCAATGCCTCCCTGCCGTCTACGACCGCCGTCCCGGCGCGCATGGCGTGAGCAAGATTGTCCTGACCGCTTCCGGCGGCCCCTTTCTGCGCCGTGCCGTCGAAACATTGGAAAACGTAACGCCCGAAGAAGCCGTAGCGCATCCCAAGTGGGTCATGGGGCGCAAGATATCAGTCGATTCGGCCACCATGATGAATAAGGGCCTCGAAGTGATCGAAGCCCACTGGCTGTTCGGCGCGCCGGCTGAGCAGATCGAAGTCCTGATCCACCCGCAAAGCGTGGTGCACTCCATGGTGTCCTACGCCGACGGCTCGGTCCTTGCACAGATGGGCAACCCCGATATGCGCACGCCGATTGCGCATGCCCTGGCTTTCCCGCAGCGGATGGATTCCGGGGTGGCAGCGATCGATCTACCCAAAATCGGCCAGTTGATTTTTGAGCAACCGGACTTCGGGCGCTTTCCCTGCCTGCGCCTGGCCTATGATGCTCTGCGCGCCGGAGGCTCGGCGCCGGCCATATTGAACGCCGCCAACGAAGTCGCTGTCCAAGCTTTTTTGGACGGACGTATGGGTTTCCGCATGATAGACCGCTTGATCGCCCGGGTGATGGACAAGCTGCCGCACGGCGATGTCGACAGCATTGAAGCCGTATTGGACAAGGATGCCGACGCGCGCCGCTTGGCCAATGAATTGACGCACACATGAGCGCACTGCATTATTTCATCGCTTTCGCGGTGGCTTTCGGCATCCTGGTCAATGTCCACGAACTGGGACATTACCTGGTGGCGCGCTGGTGCGGAGTCAAGATCCTGCGTTTTTCCATCGGCTTGGGCAAGGTGCTGGTCTCGCGCCGCTACGGGCCGGACCAGACCGAGTGGGCGCTGTCGATGTTTCCGCTGGGTGGCTACGTCATGATGCTCGACGAACGCAATCAAGACATGAGCGGAGTGTCGGAAGCCGATCTCAAGCGCGAATTCACCCGGCAAAACGTGTGGAAGCGCATCGCCATCGTTGCTGCCGGCCCGGGAGCCAATTTCTTGTTGGCGATCGCGATCTTCTGTGGACTTTACGTGAATGGCGTGCCCGACGTGGCAACGTTTTTGCGGGCAGTGCCGGAACACACGGCGGCGTTTGACGCCGGCTTGCGTGGCGGCGAGCACGTTTTGTCAGTGAACGGGGAATCTGTCAACGGCTGGTCCGATATGCGCCTGAAATTCGTTCGGGCGGCGCTGGACAAGAAGCCGGCTCAAATTGAATACGAGCAAGAGGGTGGGGCGCATGGCAGCGCGACACTGGCGTTGGGCGCGATTGCGCCCAAGGACATCGAAAGCAATTTCATGGCCACGCTGGGCG
>DASVYZ010000657.1:0-7114 GCA_036391935.1 Burkholderiaceae bacterium
GATGCCGAAGTAGGGCGCGTCGCGGCTGATGTCCCAGTCGCCCAGGCTGCTTTTGCCGTCAGTTTCGCCTTCCAGCCATTCTTTGCACTTGTTCGCCACTTCGGGCTGCAGACGGCCGTCGAGCGCCCAGCCGCGCAGGAATTCGACGCATTTCGGGTCGGACAGCTTGAAGAAGTAATGGTCGGAAGATTTCAGCACCGGCGTCGCGCCCGACAGGGCGGAGTAGGGGTTCTTCAATTCGGTCGGCGCATACACGGAACCGCACACTTCGCACGAATCGCCATACTGGTCCTTCGCGCCGCACTTGGGGCATTCGCCCTTGATGTAGCGGTCGGCCAGGAACATTTCCTTGACCGGGTCGAAGAATTGCTCGATGGTCTTGGTCGTGATCAGCTTCGCATCGTCGCGCAGGCGGCGGTACACTTCTTGCGAGAGTTCGTGGTTTTCCGCGCCGTCGGTCGAATGCCAATTGTCGAAGGCGATATGAAAGCCGTCCAGCGTGGGCTTGCGCGTGGCCGCGATCCTGGCTACGAATTCCTGCGGCGTGATGCCGGCCTTGTCGGCCGCGATCATGATGGGTGCGCCATGGGCATCGTCGGCACAGACGAAATTCACTTCGTGCCCCTGCATTCGCTGGAACCGCACCCAGATGTCGGCCTGGATGTATTCCATGATGTGGCCGATGTGGAAGCTGCCGTTGGCATAGGGCAGGGCGGTGGTGACGAACAATTGGCGGGACGAAGTGGTGCTCATGGGGCCTTGCTGGGGTTGAAAAAGCGAAAACCCTGATTTTAGCAGAGGCGGGCACGGGTATCCGGTGCCAGGACACTTTCAGCTACACTTGCAGTCTACCCACAAGCAATCCCCGCAGGAGCAGCAATGAGCATCGATGCAGAAGCAATCAAGGGCGCCTTGGCCGCCGTGATCGACCCCAATACGGGCAAGGATTTCGCGAGCGAGAAGGCGGTGAAAAATATCCGGATCGAAGGAGGCCGTGTCGCGTTCGATATCGAACTCGGTTATCCGGCGCGCTCGCAATTCGCGCTGATCGCGCAATTGACCGAAGATGCCGTGCGCAAGCTGCCCGGCGTGACGGAAGCGAAGGCCAACGTCAGTTCGAAGATCGTGGCGCATGCCGTGCAGCGCGGCATCAAGGTCATGTCCAACGTCAAGAACATCATTGCCGTGGCCTCGGGCAAGGGCGGGGTGGGCAAGTCGACCACGGCGGCCAATCTCGCGCTGGCGCTGGCGGCCGAGGGCGCGCAGGTCGGCATTCTCGATGCCGACATTTACGGTCCCTCGCAGCCGACCATGATGGGCATTTCGGGCCGGCCGACCACGTCAGACGGCAAGACCATGGAGCCGTTGGAAAACCACGGCTTGCAGGTGTCCTCGATCGGCTTTCTGGTCGATCAGGATGAAGCCATGGTGTGGCGCGGCCCCATCGTCACGCAAGCCTTGCAGCAATTGATCACGCAAACCAATTGGCGCGATCTCGATTACCTCGTGATCGACATGCCGCCCGGTACGGGCGACGTGCAGCTCACCCTTTCGCAAAAGGTGCCTGTCACGGGCGCCGTGATCGTGACCACGCCGCAGGATATCGCCCTGCTCGACGCGCGGCGCGGCTTGAAGATGTTCGAGAAGGTGGGCATTCCCATCCTGGGCATCGTGGAAAACATGAGCATGCACATCTGTTCCAACTGCGGCCACGCCGAGCCGATTTTCGGCACCGGCGGCGGCGAAAAGATGTGCAAGGATTACGACGTCGATTTCCTCGGCGCCTTGCCTTTGACGATGGCGATCCGCGAACAGGCCGATTCGGGCAAGCCCACCGTGGTGGCCGAGCCGGGTGGCAAGATTGCCGAAATCTACAAGGCGATTGCGCGCAAGGTGGCGGTCAAGGTGGCGGAAAAGGCCAAGGATATGTCGAGCAAATTCCCTACGATTACGGTGCAAAACGATTGATCTTTCGCCAATTGCCTACTCACGATGACGCATCTGCAAGAATATTCTTCAGATCTTGTGCAGCGCGGATTGCATTTTCCTCGTCGCGGTGGGATGCTTGCTGTTCCGTTAATATTGGGAAATAATTGCATCGCGTCAATTTGTGATGCACGGAATTTTTGACCTGTAACATTGGCCGAAAGGCGAAACGGTAACGACAACAAGTAAATGCCCGCCCAGAGCGATTCGCGCCCCACCCACTTCAAGGAGAATTCATGCTTGACCTACCTATTCTGGCCAAGGAACGGACGGTAGCCGGCCCTGGCTTCAATCGCTGGCTGGTTCCCCCTGCAGCGTTGGCCATCCATTTGTGCATCGGCATGGCTTACGGCTTTTCGGTGTTCTGGCTACCCTTGTCCAAGGCCATCGGGATTAAGAGCGCCGTTGCCTGCGCCAAGGATGCTGGTTTCTTCGAGGCGATTTTTGCCAGCAATTGCGACTGGAAGATCACGATGCTGGGCTGGATGTACACCATGTTCTTCGTCTTCCTCGGCTCGGCAGCGGCAATCTGGGGCGGCTGGCTCGAACATGCCGGCCCGCGCAAGGCCGGCGTTGTTGCGGCGATCTGCTGGTGCGGTGGCCTGGTGATTTCCGCGATCGGTGTGCATCTGCACCAGATCTGGATCATGTGGCTCGGTTCCGGCGTGATCGGCGGCATCGGCCTGGGCCTGGGTTATATCTCGCCGGTTTCGACGTTGATCAAGTGGTTCCCGGACAAGCGCGGCATGGCAACCGGCATGGCCATCATGGGCTTCGGCGGCGGCGCCATGGTCGGCTCTCCGCTGGCCAACAAATTGATGCAGGCTTTCGCCACGCCTGATTCGGTCGGCGTGTGGCAAACCTTCCTAGTGCTGGCCGTCATTTATTTCGTATTCATGATGGGCGGCGCCTTCGGCTACCGCGTGCCCGCTGCCGGCTGGAAGCCGGAAGGCTGGACCGCGCCGGTCAAGCAAGCCGAAAACGCCATGATCGCCAAGCGCCACGTGCACTTGAACGAAGCCATGCGCACCAGGCAATTCTGGCTGATCTGGGCCGCGCTGGCTTTGAACGTGACGGCCGGTATCGGCGTGATCGGCATGGCTTCGCCGATTCTGCAGGAAGTGTTTGCCGGCCAGTTGATCCATCTCGACCTGGCCTACAACCAATTGGATCCCGATCAACTGAAAAAGATTGCCACCATCGGCGCGGCCTTCGCCGGCTTGATCTCCCTGTTCAACATCGCCGGCCGCTTCCTCTGGGCCTCGTTTTCCGACGTGATCGGGCGCAAGGCGACTTACATGGTGTTCTTCGTGCTGGGCACCATCCTGTACGCCTCGGCGCCGTCTCTGGCCCATGCCGGCAACAAGGCCCTGTTCATCGCAGCGATTTGCATCATCCTGACCATGTACGGCGGCGGCTTCTCCACCGTGCCGGCTTATCTGGCCGACATGTTCGGCACCCAGATGGTGGGCGCCATCCACGGCCGTCTGCTCACAGCGTGGTCTGTCGCCGGCATCTTCGGCCCGCTCCTCGTCAACTACATCCGCGACTATCAGATCGGCCAAGGCGTGCCCAAGGCGCAAGCCTATGACGTGACGATGTATATCCTGGCCGGCTTGCTGGTGCTCGGTTTCATCTGCAACCTGCTGGTCACGCCCGTGGCCGACAAGCATTTCATGAGCGACGAGGAATTGGCCAGGGAGCAGCAACTGGCGCACGAGCGCGAGGCGGCGGCAAACGCAGCCGTGGCCACGGCCGGAACCGGTGGCAAGAGCAGTGAGCTCACCCTGGTGCTGGCCTGGCTGGCGGTGCTGATCCCCATTGCCTGGGGCGCCTATATTTCCATCGGCAAGGTTCTGGTGATTTTCGAGTAAGCGCCGCCCGGCGGCTCCGGCACGCAGCCGGCGCCGCCTTGCGCGCTGCGGGATCGGGTAAAATGCGGTTTTACCGCTATGACATGACGGCTTTGGCAATCCAAGGCCGTTTTTCTTTACCATGACCGCAGCCAATCCTTCCCCGATCCGCACCCGTTTTGCCCCGAGTCCCACGGGCTACCTGCACGTGGGCGGCGCCCGCACCGCGCTTTATTCCTGGGCTTATGCGCGCCGCCACGGCGGCGTGTTCGTCCTTCGCATCGAAGACACGGACCTCGAACGTTCCACGCCGGAAGCCGTGCAAGCCATCATCGACGGCATGCAATGGCTGGGCCTGAACCACGACGAAGGCCCGTTTTACCAAATGAAGCGCATGGAGCGCTACCGCGAAGTGATTGCGCAAATGCTGGCGGCGGGCACTGCTTACCACTGTTACTCCTCGCGCGCGGAATTGGATGCCATGCGCGAGCGCGCCATGGCCGCCGGCCTGAAGCCGCGCTACGACGGCACCTGGCGTCCTGAGCCGGGCAAGACCCTGCCGCCGATCCCGGAAGGCGTGCAGCCGGTAGTGCGCTTCAGGAATCCCTTGGATGGCGACGTGAGCTGGGACGACGTGGTCAAGGGCAACATCACCATTTCGAACAGGGAGCTGGACGACCTCATCATCGCCCGTCCCGACGGCACGCCGACCTATAATTTCTGCGTCGTCGTCGACGATTGGGACATGGGCATCACCCACGTCATCCGCGGCGACGACCACGTCAACAACACGCCGCGCCAGATCAATATCCTGGCCGCCTTGGGCGCGAAGCTGCCCTTGTACGGCCACCTGCCGATGATCCTCGATGCGGACGGCAAGAAGCTTTCCAAACGTACCGGCGCCGCCGCCGTGACCGAGTTCGAAGACATGGGCTACCTGCCCGAGACCATGCTGAACTATCTGGCGCGCCTGGGTTGGGCGCACGGCGACGATGAAGTGTTTTCGATGGAACAGTTCTGCGCCTGGTTCGACCTCGACCACTTGACCAGCTCCGCCGCGCGTTTCGACATGGAAAAGCTGAACTGGCTCAACAACCATTACATCAAGGCCGCCGATCCGGCTCGTCTGGAGAATCTCGTGCGGCCGCGCCTGGAAGCCCTGGGTGCGCGGTTCGACGGCGCCCCCGCGCTGCATTCGGCCATCGCGATGCTGCGCGAGCGCGCCCACACCCTACGCGAATTGGCCGAAGCCGCAATCATCTTCTACCGTCAACCTGAGCCGGCCGGCGATCTGCTGGCTCAGCATATGACTGATACCATCAAGCCCGCACTTGCCCAATTCGCAGAAGCCTGCAAAGGCGTGGAATGGAGCAAGGCAGCGATCTCCGCCGCGCTCAAGGAGGCGCTGGCCGCGAACAAGCTCAAGATGCCGCAACTGGCCATGCCGTTGCGCCTTGCCTTGACGGGGCAATTGCAGACCCCGGCCATCGATGCGGTAATCGAACTGTTCGGGCGTGAAACGGTGCTCGCGCGTCTGGCCAAATACGTGGCATAAAGTAATTTGAATTTTTTTCAGAGAAAGTATTTACACGAAACAAAAAACTTTGCTATAATCTCTTTTCTTCGCAAGGGGGTATAGCTCAGCTGGGAGAGCGCTTGCATGGCATGCAAGAGGTCAGCGGTTCGATCCCGCTTACCTCCACCAACCGAAGTTTGCCGATCGAGGTACGGTCGGCTAGGCTGGAAGTCGAGACAGGTTACTGTCCCCATCGTCTAGAGGCCTAGGACATCACCCTTTCACGGTGAGTACCGGGGTTCGAATCCCCGTGGGGACGCCATCTTATCCCCGGTCAGCTTGATTTTGCAGCGAATACTGCAGATCAAGCTGACCGGATCAAGGATAAGGGCATCAAGTAGCTTTCCAAGAAACACCTTGAGATCTTCTCGCTCCAATGCGTCCATTGCCTTTAGGCTGTTCCTGATCGCGTTGCGCACATCCATCTCTGTCAGCATTGAAATTACCTAAGCTTGGCGCTGCGTTGCCTCGATGTCGTCAAAGCGCCGCTGCAAGTCGGTGCGATCCTGTTCCAACTTTTCAATTTGCCGAAGTAGCGCTCCTGGCGCCGTAGTTTCCGGGCGTTCTACGTTCAACACGCCGCAAGGTCTTGCTGTCGACGCTGCGGGTAATGTTGACGTTGCCGACAAGCTTAACAATGTCATTCGAGTCATCACGCCTGACGGCACGGTGTCGACGCGGATTGCCGCGACTCACTGAATTTGCAAAGCTGCATTCGCCGTAAAGAACGGAGTGGACCGGAATTGTCGTTCGCTATTGCGGCGGGTGCATTACTTTCTTATGGGTGCCATCATCCGCTGCGCCAAATCCAGCAGCGTATCTCCCTTGAAGCTTGGCTTGCGCTTCAAGTTATCAGCCAGGAACTGCCTCACCGCCGCATCGTTGCCGCTATCCTGCAGCTGCAACAGCGTCAAATAGTGCCGGCTCATGCTGTTCGGCGCCAGCCGCCGCGCACGCTCGGCCAGCGACTTGGCGCGTTCCTTGTCTCCGCGCAGATAGGCAATGACGGCCAGTCCGCCGTGGGTTTCGCCGAAGTTGCGGTCGAGGTCGCGCGCCTTGTTGAAGCTGGCTTCGGCGCCGTCGATGTCGTTTTGCAGCAGTTGCGCCCAGGCGAGCAGGTGCCAGGTGCCGATATGGCCGGGCATGGTCTGCACGGCGCGTTCCAGGGCTTGCTGGGCGGCTTTCAAGTCGCGGCGGAAGAAGTAGGCGATGCCCACGCAGGACCAGGCACGGCCGTCGTTGGGGTTGCGGTTGACGATGCGCTCGGCCAGGGCCAGGGCTTCGTCGGGTTTCTCGTCCATGAGGGCGAGCGAGCTGGCTGTCACCAAGGCCATGGGGTGGTAGGGCTGTTTTTGCAGCGCCGCGGTGGTGTAGCGACGGCAGGCTTCCATGTTTTTCTGGCTGTCGAAGTAGAGCAGGGCCAGAACGCCTTGCAGTTCGGCGTCGTCCGGGGCGGCACGCAGTCTTTCTTCGGCATAGGTGATGGCGGCGTCGGATTCGCCCAGCTGTTGCAGACAGAGCGTGTAGAGTGGCGCGATTACGGGCAGCTTGCCGGCTTCGGGCAGTGCCGGTTCCAGCGCGGCGCGGGCATCGGCGTAGTTGCCGATCAGGTAGTGTGCGTAACCCAGGTTGTAGCGCACCGGCGCGTCGGCTTTGCCGGCGGCGGCGATTTTTTCCAGCTCGGCGATCGCGGCCTTGG
>DASVYZ010000658.1:0-2596 GCA_036391935.1 Burkholderiaceae bacterium
TGGTGATCCAATTCGCGGGGCAGGATGCGTGGGCGAAAAGTTTCATGGTGCAGGCGGGGAAGGATATCGCCGAAGTCGCCATGGCGCTCGACCCCGAGGCCCGACACCCCATTGCATTGTGCGGCGGCCTTGCTGCCCCGATGCGTGACTATTTGCCGGAAAAACTGAGGGCTCGTGTTGTTAAGCCGCATTCCGATGCGGCTGCGGGTGCTCTACAACTAATACGTCAAAGTCTACGAGGAAACCATGCTCATCCAGCTTAGCGATTTCAAGCCCGATACCCAAAGCGTTACGCCTTTGTATCTGCAATTGGCGAACAAGCTGTCCGAAGGCATCCATAGCGGACTTTGGCAACCCGACGAGGCGCTGCCTTCGGAGCGCATGCTGTCCGATAC
This sequence comes from Burkholderiaceae bacterium, assembly GCA_036391935.1. Taxonomy (GTDB): domain Bacteria; phylum Pseudomonadota; class Gammaproteobacteria; order Burkholderiales; family Burkholderiaceae_D; genus PKWO01. Next base: position 396 of record DASVYZ010000658.1, read on the forward strand.
GCTCGACATCTCGCGCGTCACGGCACGCAAGGCGATCGATATCCTGTGCGAGCGCGGCATGCTGACGCGCAAGCGCGGCTCCGGCACCTACATCACTCCCAAGCTCGAACAACCCCTGTCGCGCTTGACCAACTTCTCGGAAGAGTTGCGCCAGCGCGGCTTCAATCCCGGTTCGCAATGGCTCTCCCGTGAAACCGGCATCGCTTCGGCGGAGGAAATCCTGGCCCTGGGCTTGTCGCCCAATACTGTGGTGTCGCGCCTGAAGCGTTTGCGTACCGCCGACAACGTGGTGATGGCGATCGAAAGCTCGACCATTCCCGCACAATTCCTGCCCGATCCGAAAGTCATCAACGATTCGCTGTATGGCTATCTCGATGCGCACAACCTGCTGCCGACGCGCGCCCTGCAACACATTCGCGCCGTCAATGCGACTGCCGAGCAGGCGCGCCTGGCCAACATCAAGCAAGGCGCGGCCATGCTTTACATCACGCGTGTCGGCTATCTCGATTCCGGCGCTGCAATCGAATTGACCCATTCCTATTGCCGAAGCGATTACTACGACTTCGTCGCTGAGCTGCGCAGGTGAACAGAAGATGAGCGTTTCCAAAACGGTAGCCGGCAACGTCTTGACCGAACAAGGCTGGGTCAAGGGCGAGCTGCATTTCGAGGGGCGCGTTACCGATATCCACGGGATATCGGCCGATCCCGCGGAGAACGGCGACGATTACATCCTGCCCGGCTTCATCGATCTGCACGTTCACGGCGGCGGAGGGCGCGACATCATGGACGCGGGCGATGCGGTGCACGTGATTGCCCGCATGCATGCCCGCCATGGCACGACGTCGATGCTGGCGACCACGATGACATCGCCGATCTCGGATCTCGAGCAAGCCCTGGAGGCCATCGGCCACGCTTGCTGGTCGCGCCGCGAAGGTACGGCGCGCGTGCTCGGCGTCCACCTTGAAGGGCCTTACATCAATCCCGGCAAGCTTGGCGCCCAGCCCGACTATGCGCAAGCGGCCAACCTCGCCGAGATCGAGCGGCTTTCGGCATTCGCGCCGCTGAAGCTGATCACGGTCGCGCCGGAAATCCCGGGCCACCTCGAATTCGTCAAGATCGTCTCGAATGCCGGTATCCGCGTGCAGATCGGCCATACGCTGGGCACCTATGAAGACGGCCTGGCAGCCCTGCAGCACGGCGCCGCCGGCTTCACGCATTTGTTCAATGCCATGAGCGCGTTCCACCATCGCGCCCCGGGCATGGCCGGCGCCGCGCTGGCGCATGCCGAATACTCCGAATTGATTCCCGATTTGCTGCACGTGCATCCGGGCGCGATCAAGGCCGCCATGCGCGCCATTCCGCGCCTGTATTGCGTGACCGATTCGACCGCCGCATCGGGCATGCCCGACGGCGAATACATGCTGGGCCGTCAGACCGTGCATAAGTGCTTAGGCGGCGTGCGCCTGGCCGACGGCACGCTGGCCGGCAGCACCCTGACCATGGACCAGGCCTTGCGCAACCTCGTCGAGCTCGGGCTCGATGTGGCCGATGCGTCGCGCCGCGTGTCCACCTATGCCGCCGATTTTCTCGGCGTTCCCGAACGAGGACGATTGGCCGCAGGCTCGGTCGCCGACATCGTGGTCATGGACCGCGATCTCAACCTCAAAGCCGTATATGTAGAAGGAGAGCAGATTGACCTCACTGATGCTTAAGGAAGCGCGTTCCGCGGCAGAATTCGTTTCGCTTCAACTTGGGCGCGATCGCGAACGCTACGCCGAACTCGGCCGCAAGCTTCGCTCCACACAGCATTCCACCGTCTTGACCGTGGCGCGCGGCAGCTCGGACCATGCCGCCAGCTATTGCGCCTACATGATCATGGCGCGTCTGGGCCGCATCGTCGCTTCGCTGCCGATGTCGCTCGTCACACTGTACAAGTCGCCCTTGGCCACGCGCGACGCGCTGGCCATCGCCATTTCGCAATCGGGACAGAGCCCCGACGTGGTCGAACCGATCCGCTATTTCCGCGGCGGCGGCGCAACGACTGTGGCACTGGTCAACGACCCGGCATCGCCGCTCGGCGAAAGCGCGGAATGGACCATGCCTTTGCACGCCGGCCCCGAGTTGTCGGTTGCCGCAACCAAGAGCTTCATCACCAGCGTGGTGGCGGGCGCGCGTCTGACGGCAGCCTGGCAAAACGATCC
>DASVYZ010000659.1:0-2334 GCA_036391935.1 Burkholderiaceae bacterium
CGCAACCAGCGCCGCTTCAAGCCCTGGGCCGGCCATGCGCCGGTCAATTACCTGCACAAGTGGCAATTGGTCGAGGCCGAGCGCGCCCGCGTGCAGGGACGCGTTGCCGATGCGGCATCGCTTTTCGAGCGCGCCATCAGGGGGGCGCGCGAAAACTGGTTCTGGAACGATGAAGCTCTGGGCAATGAACTGGCCGGGCGCTTTCATTTGGAAACCGGCCGGGAAATGCATGCGCGGCTGCACATGGAGGAAGCGCATGCCAAATATTCGGAGTGGGGCGCGTTCGCCAAGGTGCGCCAGCTTGAAGAGGCCTATCCGCGCCAGCTCGCCCGCGTGATCGGCCGCAACCGCGTGGCGGTGTCGCCCGGGAGCGAAAGCCGCGTCGACCTCGATACCGTGATCAAGGCTTCGCAAACCCTGTCGGGAGAAATCCAGCTCGAGCGCCTGCTGGCCAAGCTGATGCGCCTGTTGATCGCCAATGCCGGCGCGCAAAAAGGCGTGCTCTTGCTGCACCAGGACGGCAGGCTCGTGGTGCGCGCCCAGGCGCAGGACGAAGTGATCGAGGTGCTGCAGCAGTTGCCGGCCGAAGACGCGCGCAACATCAGCCTGGCCATCGTGCACTACGTGCGGCGCACACGGCAAAAAGTGGTGCTGGGCGATGCCACGGCCGAGAGCCAGTTCAACGGCGAAGCCTATGTCGCCGTGAACCGCCCCAAGTCGGTGCTGTGCATTCCCTTGCAAAAGCAGAGCGAACTGATCGGCATCCTCTACCTGGAGAACAATCTCGCCGTCGACGCCTTCACGGCGGGGCACGCGGAGCTGCTCGAAATGCTGTCGACCCAGATTGCCATCTCTTTGGAAAACGCCGGCCTGGTGACCGAACTGGAACAAAAGATTGCGCTGCGAACCCAGGCGCTGAGCCAGAAGAATACCGAATTGAGCGAGACGCTCGATACGCTCAAGCGCGCGCAAAAGCAGCTCGTCGAATCGGAGAAACTGGCCTCGCTGGGCCAGCTCGTGGCCGGCGTCGCACACGAAATCAATACCCCGGTGGGCGTCGGCGTGACCGGCGCTTCGACCCTGGCCGACGAGACGGCCAGGATCGAAGCGCTGTACCGTACCGGCGAAATGAAGCGTTCCGATCTCGAACGCTATGTGCAGCATGCAGGCACGATCAGCCGCCTGCTGCTGTCGAACATGGAGCGCGCCGCGACGCTGACGCAGAGCTTCAAGGAAGTCGCGATCGACCAGACCAGCCAGGAGCGGCGCGCCTTCCGCCTCGACGAGTACATCCGCGAAGTGTTGTTGAATTTAAATCCCATTCTGCGCAAGACCGAGCACAGCGTGGAGATCGAATGCCCCGATTCCATTGTCGTCGACAGCTATCCCGGCGCGCTGTCGCAGATTCTGACCAATTTCGTGATGAATGCGCTCTTGCATGCCTTCGAAGACGGCCAGCCCGGCACGATGCGCATTGTGGTACGCCAAGCCGATGCCGCCACGGTGGAGTTGCGTTTTTCCGACAACGGCAAGGGTATCGCCGAAGAGCACCTGCCCAAGATTTTCGATCCCTTCTTTACCACCAAGCGCGGCCACGGCGGCAGCGGCCTGGGCCTGTCCATCATCCACAACCTCGCATCCGGCGCCTTGATGGGCAGTATCGCGGTCGAAAGCGCTCCCGGGGCAGGTACTACCTTCACCCTCCTGTTCCCGCGTACAATAACTGCGACGAATACGCTCCTGCAATAGGCGGGAAGGGTAGAGACAGGCATGCTGAACGATTTTTCCTTTGCTCCCGAGACTGAAGAAAAGAGCCGGTCGGAGGCGCAGGACTGGCAGATACTGATTGCCGACGATGAAGACGAGGTGCATCAGGTCACGACCGTGGCGCTGGCCGACCTCGCCTTCAAGGGCCGCAGCCTGAAATTCCTGCACGCCCATTCCGGCGCCGAGGCGCGCGCCGTACTGAGCGGCAATCGCGACATTGCACTGGTCTTGCTCGACGTGGTGATGGAAGCGGACGACACCGGCTTGCGCCTGGTGCGCGAGATTCGCGAGGAGTTGGGCAACCGCCGCCTGCGCATCGTGCTGCGCACCGGCCAGCCGGGCCAGGCGCCCGAGCGCGACGTGGTGATCCAGCACGACATCAACGACTACAAATCCAAGACCGAACTGACGCGGCAAAAGCTGATGACTTGCGTGATTTCGGCGTTGCGCTCGTTCGACGATATCGTATCGCTGGAAAACCTCTCCGCCGACCTGGAACGCCAGGTGGCGCAGAGAACGCGCGATCTCTCGATTGCCAAGGACGCTGCGGAAAAGGCCAACCAGGCC
>DASVYZ010000660.1:0-6547 GCA_036391935.1 Burkholderiaceae bacterium
GAGATACAACATCCCCGTGCCGGTGAATATCCCTTGCGGCACCAGCGCCTTTCTGGGCTACTGAACTCAAGCCATATCAAGTGCCTCAAGCCATCAATTGCCTGAGTTTATGCAACATACGACATCGGTAACGCGGTCGTGAACTTGATCTCTTCCATCGCAAAACTCGAACTGACGTCGAGAAGGCCCGTCCCTGAAATCAAGCGCTTGTAGACCTTGTCGTAAGCCGCAATGTCGGGAACGACGACACGTAGAAGGTAGTCGATCTCGCCGCTCATTCTGTAAAACTCGACGACCTCGGGGATGGCTTCGACGATGGATTTGAAATGGTCAAACCAAGCCGAGGTATGCGTGCTGGTTCGCACGGCCACAAACACGGTCACACCGACATTCACCATCTGCGGCTTGACCAGCGTTACATTTTTCACAATAACCCCCTGCTCTTTCAGCCGCTGAATTCGGCGCCAGCATGGTGTTTGCGACAATCCGACCCGTTCTGCCAATTCAGAAATATGCACGTCGGCGTTTTCTTGAAGAATTTCAAGGATATGCCGATCCTTGGAATCTATTTTTACATAATTCATTTCAAATAGATTTTTATTCTATCTTTGCTGGAAATTCGATTTTACAACACAAAATTTTTCCGCCCCAGGACTTGTACAATTTCCGGCACCATTCCGCATATCCAAGGCGGGACTTTATGAAAAATCCGACGGCACGCCGCTCGACGAAAGATCGAAACTTCACCATGGAAATCTATCTGGACGCCAACGCCACGACACCGGTCATACCGATTGCTCGTGAAGCCGCACTCGCGGCGATGTCGCTCGATTTCGGCAATCCAAGCAGCACGCATAGCCGCGGACTGCAAGCAAAATCGCTCAAGGAATCCGTCCGTGCGTCGGCGCGCCGGGTTCTTGGTGCCGCCAGCGGTCAACTGCTATTCGTCAGTGGCGCGACGGAAGGCATACAAACGGCCGTGCTGTCGGCCTTGACCTCCTTGAAGAACGCCGAATCCAGGAGCGCCATCCGCTGGCTTCTGTACGGCGCCACCGAACATAAAGCCGTTGCCGAAGCATTGGCGCATTGGAATGCCATACTCGGCCTGAACCTGGAAATTCGCGCGATCCCCGTAGGGCAGGATGGACGGCACGATCTCGCATGGCTGCGCCAGCATGCGCCACAGGCCGGCATGGTCTGCACCATGGCAGCCAACAATGAAACCGGAGTCATCAGCGACCTTGAGGGAATCGCCCAGGCGTTGAAACAAAGCCCCGCCCTCTGGATGGTTGACGGCGTGCAGGCATTGGGCAAACTTCCGTTGCAGCTGCAAGACCTGCCGATCGACTATGCCCCCTTTTCGGGGCACAAATTGTATGCGCCGAAAGGCATCGGCCTGCTCTATGTCCGTGAAGGTGCGCCGTTCACCCCGTTGATTGTGGGCGGCGGCCAGGAAGGCGCGTGGCGATCCGGAACGGAGAACATGGCGGGAATTGCCGCCTTGGGCGCAGTATTGTCGGCGCTTGAAGGCGGCACCCTGTTTCAGGACCACGATACCCTGCATGCCTTCCGGCGGCAATTGATGGCGGCATTGAGAGATGCGTTTCCCAATATCGTCTTCAATGCGCCGCTGGAATCGAGCTTGCCGACAACGGTCAATTTCTCCGTGCCCGGGGTGGACGCCGGCGTGCTGCTGAACCTGTTCGACGCCGCCGGCGTGCGCGTTTCAGGCGGCTCCGCCTGCGGGGCGGCGAAGGCGCGTCCCAGCTACGTGCTGGAAGCGATGGGTTTGCCGGACCGGCAAATCGAATCCGCTATCCGCATGTCGTTCGGGCCGGCGGACACGGCGGGCTTTATCGACGAAGCATGCGCACGCATCCGCACTTGCGGCGAATCGCTGCGTCAATGCGGCTTGTTCCCCGGATCGAAACAAGAAGCGGAAGCCATCGATGGATTGACCCGACTTGTTGCTGAAGGAACCTGCTGCTATGTTCTGTCGGACTCGGCAAGTCGGCAATGCATCGTCATCGACCCTTGGCCGCAATTGACGCCACAATTGCGGCAACTGCTCACGAGCCGGAATTATGCCGTTGCGGCAATACTTGAAACCTGCCAGTCTTCTGAAAAAGCGGCGTCGGCGGCGGCTTTAAGAACGTCCTTGATGCCGCACGTCTTTAGCCGACCCGCGACAGACACGCGTGGCTGGCCGATCGACACCGATGAATTGCTCCTGGGGGATTACCGCCTGACGCGCCTTCCCGCCGAGACAGATGCCACCGCTACCTATCTCCTCAGTAATTCCAAAGGGCTACAATGCGCATTTGCAGGAGATGCTTTTTCTCACGACAGCATCGGGCAATGGTGTCCCCCCCATCATGCCCCCACCAACACCGGCGCGACGTTTCGCAAGCTTGCCGGGAGCATCGACGCGGACACCTTGTTGTTGCCGGGACAGGATCATGAGGGGCGCCTTGGCACGACATTGGAAGCAGAGAGCAAGGCGCATCCATGGCTTTCCTCTCTGCTGCGCCGGCAAGAAAACTCTTTGGCGGACGCAGGCAACAGCGTTTCCGGAACACCTCTCGAACTCGACTTCAACGCGGCCACGGCGCTGACTCGAAAACATGGCACAGTGTATCTGGTAGACGTGCGCGAAGCCTATGAGCAACGCCTCAGTCCGCCTCCCGATCTTGGCGACGATACGCGTCACATCAAGGCACCGTTATCGAGATTGCCTGGAATACTTCCAGAGTTGCTATCGAATCATGCCGGGCAGCCATTCATCTTTTTCTGCCGCAGCGGCAACCGCAGCGCGCAGGCTGCTCGATCCCTGCGCGGTCTGGGTCACGAAGCCGCATGGAGTCTTGCCGGGGGTTTGGCGCTTTGGCCACAGGTTGCCACGCTGTGATTTATTATCGCGAGGTCGGGAGCAATGCAGGCACAGGATACCTGAACGCATCGTTCGCCGGCCTTTGCGGAAAGGAAATTGAGCGCAGTTGAATACGTTGATCGCCCCCCTGGGAAATTTTCAACGCATACGATTAAATCGGCTATGATATCGAATCACCTCGATCATATTGCCCGAACTGCGCCATGAAGCCTGACGACCCGAATGCCCCCAAGCTGGCCGACTTCCTGTGCTTTGCCATCTATTCGGCCAATCTCGTCTATGGCAAGGCTTACAAGCCCATCCTCGATGAACTCGGCGTCACCTATACACAGTGGATCACCATCGTGGCGCTGTGGGAGGAAGACAACCAGACTGTCAGCAGCCTCGGGGCCAAGCTGTTCCTCGAATCGAACACGCTCACCCCCATCCTGAAAAAGCTCGAAGCCATGGGCTTTATCCGGCGCCAGCGCAGCACGGAAGACGAGCGTCAGGTACTGGTCACCCTGACCGAAGCCGGGCGAGACTTGCGCGAACGCGGCTTGCAACGCACCCTGGTCAAAGCGACCGGGCTGCAAGCCGAAGAATTCAAGAATCTGCAAAAAACCGTCACCAGAGTGCGCGACAACCTGATCCGGCAAACGCAGGAGCCGGCCGGCGACTGATCCGCTACCCCAGCGGCACGAATCTTCAATGTTTCCCTCATTCAATCTTTCCATCTCTTTTTTGATCGCATACGATAAAAACGAATACGATTTATATTGACATCGAGTTTTTTGCAAACTATATTACATCGCACACGCTTTAATCGCATTAGATAACAAATCCCACCCACGCAAGGACACCTCATGACCAGCATCGAAACCGTGCTCTACACTGCAAAAACCCACACCACCGGCGGCCGCGAAAGCGCACACCAGCTCTGCCCTTATTCCAAGGCCACACGCGGCAACATTGCCGCGAGGCTCAACGTCCTGTAAGGAAGGCCCCATGTCGCAAGCGTTCAATCCCAAGCGTCGTTCGTTCACCGGTGCCGCGGCTCTGGCGGTGGCCTTGACACAGGTTGCCGGCACCTTGCCTGCAAGGGCGGCTACGCTATTCTCCACATCGGGCGCCGCCTTCGGCGCCTTGAAGCAAATCGATGCCGGCGTGCTCAACATCGGCTACGTCGATGCCGGTCCGGCCGACGGACCCGCCGTCATCCTGCTGCATGGCTGGCCTTACGACATCCACAGCTTCGTCGACGTGGTGCCGCTCTTGACCGCGGCGGGCTACCGCGTGATCGTGCCGCACGCGCGCGGCTTCGGCAGCACGCGGTTCCTGGCAGACTCCGGCATGCGCAACGGCCAGCAAACCGCACTGGCGCAAGACGTGATCGCGCTGATGGATGCGCTCAAGATCGGCCAGGCCATCCTCGGCGGCTACGACTGGGGGGCGCGCACGGCTTGCATCGTCTCCGCGCTATGGCCGGAACGCGTTCGCGCGCTGGTATCGGTCTCTGGCTATTTGATCGTCAACCGCGACGTGAACAAGCTGCCCCTGCCGCCGCAAGCCGAACTCGCCTGGTGGTACCAGTTCTACTTCGATACCGAACGCGGCCGCCTCGGCTACGAAAGATATCGTCACGATTTTGCCAGGCTGATCTGGAAAAGCGCCTCCCCGCAATGGCATTTCGATGACGCCACCTTCGACCGCTCCGCCGCTTCACTGGACAACCCCGACCACGTGGCCATCACGATCCACAACTACCGCTGGCGCCAAGCGCTGGCCGACGGTGAAGCGTGCTACGACGGCCTGGAACGCCGCTTGGCCGATGCGCCCGCGATCGCGGTGCCGACAATCACGATGGAAGGCGACGCCAATGGTGCGCCCCATCCCGAACCGGCCTCTTATGCAAAGAAGTTCTCCGGCAAGTATGCGCACCGCACCGTCACCGGCGGCATCGGGCACAACCTGCCGCAGGAAGCGCCGCAGCCGTTTGCCCAAGCCATACTCGACGTCGTCAAGCTCTGATGACGTACCGTCGATATCGGGTCGGCGGCGGCTTGGGAATCTGCGCGCCGCCGGCCTTGAACGGGCCGCCGATGCCACCCAAGACAGCGTTGCCGCCTGCGGCGAGCTGGCGTAACTGACGCGTTCCGGCGGCGGGCTGTTGCTGTGGGTCTCGTACAAGGCTACGGTAAAGCGCGCAGGAGCGATCGGCGGCACGGGCGGCGCGTATTGCGGCTCGCCGTTCAAGTGCTGCGCTCAATCCTTTTGCGCAGCCGTGGCACTGGTGTATTGATTGGACGGCACCATGGCATTGGTATAGTCGGGCGCCGAGGTCCACCGTCAGAGGCGCTGCCGGATTGGCGCCGGAAGCATCGCAGGGATTGACGGTACGATGGGCATCGACGACGGCCGTCAGGCCGGGGGGGGCGTCCCATTCTCATAGTCGATTTCGATGCCCACGCCCAGCGTCTTGGCCAAATTGGCCGCGTTGATGCCGAGCTGCGCTGCGTTGGCCGCCAGAGCGCTATCCCAATTCGACGCATAGCTGATGCCGCGGCCGATCAACCAAGGGTTTTGCGTATCGAAACCGGTCATGCTGCGCGCCGAGTTCCAGCCGCATCCATCGCTCGAGCAGTGATAGGTGCCGACGATGGTCAGCGGCGTGGCGCCGGCATCGAAGGCAAACAGCAGCAGAGCCGCAAAAGACAAAGCTGCAAAAACGTATGTCCGCCTGCGCAAACCGGTACACAAAACCATGGCCTGTGCCGCGGCAAAGAGACCGCTTCGCCGCTGGTATTGGGGCGACTTTTCACCCGTGCGCGCGACATGCAAGCCATTTGCGAGACAATACGGTCTTTGCGCAACATTTTCTCCCTGTCCGCCCCATGAAAGCCGCCCTCATCGTCATCGACGTGCAACACCATTTATTCGACGAAGCGCCGCGTCCGGAAGATGCCGCCGGCGTCATCGAGCGCATCAACGGCCTGGTTGCCGGAGCGAAGCTGGCCGGCGTGCCGGTGGCCTTCGTGCAGCACCAGAGCAAGTCGGGCGCGCTCATGGCCGGCACGCGCGGCTGGCAATTTGCCGACGCGCTCGCCGTCGCGCCGAACGATACCGTGATCGCCAAGACCACGCCCGATTCCTTCCTGCGTACCGGGCTCGAAGCCTGGCTGCAACGGCATGGCGCGCAAAGCGTGGTGATCTGCGGCGGCATGACGGAATTCTGCATCGACACCACGACGCGACGCGCCGCCGCATTGGGCTACCCCGTCACCCTCGCGGCCGACGCGCATACGACGCACGACAAGGCGCATGCCAGCGCGGCAATGATACGCGCGCATCACAACGCTACGCTGCCCGATATCGGCAGCTTCGGCGTCGAGATCCAGGCAGTCGCGGCGGACGCCATCGCCTGGGGTTGAAATACGATGAAACAATTGATCCGCCTGCTGGCCCTGTCTGCCGGCGTCATCTACGCCGCCGCCTATGCGCAAGAGGGCGCGCCGCTGGCCCCCAACGCAGCCGAGGACCGGCCCAGGAGCGCGAACAGCAACGAGGCCTATCGGGCCATGGAGCGTGCCACCGCACCCTATGTGGCCATGGCGCGCGAAACCTATCCCGACGCCAAGCGGCGCTTCACTTCAGGGCAACTGGGTACACGCCCCTTCT
>DASVYZ010000661.1:0-1648 GCA_036391935.1 Burkholderiaceae bacterium
CAAGGACAGGTTGGTATGCAGGATGCGATGCTGGGTGCCCTCGCCGCAATCGACGAGGCACCACGAGCGCGAACCGGCGCGGCGCACGGCCAGGCCGGTGACGTTGCGGGTCTTGGTCGGCGCGCCGGCCGATGTGCCTAAAAATATGAGTTCCATAAACAAGAAAACTGCGGAAAACGGCATTGTAGACGCAGGCAGCCCGCTGCGGCCGCCCCTTCATCATGTTTTCCCGCTCCATCGCCTTCCGGCAGCGGCGCGATCAAGGCAAGATCATGTGCACGCGGGCGGCCAATCCGGTGCGCCCGGCGACTATGCCGCTTGCCATGAACCGTTTCCAATTCGCCTTGACCGCAATCGTTTTTTGCTGCGCATGCATTGCAGATACGGCCCACGCCTACAAGCTCAGCGAGGCGGATCGCGCGACATTCAAGAGCAATGTCAAAACCTCGTGCATGAAGTCCAACGACACGGTTTCCACGGTGCTGGAACCGGGCGACTTCGCGGCCATGTGCGATTGCGTCAACGGCCGTATCCTGGACAGGCTCCGAACCATGCCCGATAGCGACGTCATGCCGCTGCTCGATCCCGACAGCGACGAGGGCAAGAAGAAATGGGGCGGGATGGGGCGCGAAGCCAGTGTGGCTTGCGGTTCCAAGCCGTTTGCCGCCGCCATGCAAAAAGTGATCATGAAGAATTGCACGGCCGGCAAACTCAAGTCCACCGACGGCCAAAGCATGATGCCGGCCCAGCGCTGCGATTGCATCACCCGGGAAATCGTTGCGCACTATACCTTGAGCAATATCCTGGTCTTCAGCGATCAGGCTGCGGCCAATCGCTTTACCCAGCAGACGATGTTCAATGCCCAGACAGCCCGCGCGCCGAAGTGAAATGCGGCGGAAAAAACACACCGCGCTGACATAATTGCTTTATGATAAGCCTTTCACACCATCAGGCCGCCCCATGCTCCGCTTCCTCCTGTCCAGCCTCGCGCTTACCCTCGCCTTTTCCGCGCACGCGGAAAAACTGCCCGACGCCCAGATCGACATGCTGCGCGCCAATTTCAGCATCGGCTGCCACAACACGGCCGCGCTGATCACGCCGGCCTGGCTGCAACAGGGCGACGCCGAGAAGGTATGCGGCTGCAGCGACGGGAAAACCGTGGCACGCTTGAAGGAGGCCGACTTTGCCGATGCGAATAATCTGACCAAGGCCGATCAGCGCCGCATCGACGACATCGGCACCAATGCCGCCAACGAATGCATGCAACCCTTCTTTGCCAAGGGCGTGGAACGCATGGCCGTGCGCCTATGCGTCAATAACGCGGCGACCATGCCCGCGCTGCAAGCGCTCGCGGCCGACCGCGTGAAGGAAATCTGCGGCTGTGCCGCCGCGCGCTACGTGAAGACGGCCGATCTGCACGAGATCGACCAGGTGGCCGCGCCGGACAGCATGCTGATGCAGCACATCGGCGATTTGCTCAAGGCCGACATCGGCGCCTGCACCGCGCATTGATTTACTCCCGCCTTAGAGCCTGTTTATGATCTGTTTGACATGCACGCAGCTCCGCAAACCGGTCGAATGCTAGGCGCAGCGACGCGTCGTAGCGGTGCTACGGCAAGGAGCTGCAACAACGCAAGCGACCGGTTTA
>DASVYZ010000662.1:0-5074 GCA_036391935.1 Burkholderiaceae bacterium
GGACCGCTCATTGCGCCGCCGAACCCAGCGTAAAGATGGGCGAATACAAGGCCACGATGGCAAGCGCGATTGCCGCATTGGCGCCGATGCAGAGCGATGCAAAGGCAATCATCAGTTGCGAGCGATAGTGCAGCCGCCGGGGCGCCCAGAGGCTATAACACCACAGCGCAGCCACCACCGCAGTCGGCAGCCACCACCAGGATCTGCTGGCGAGAACGAGGGCGGTACCCCAGGGAAGGCTGGCACCAAAGGCGGCGAAGACTTGCTCGAAAGCCGGCACGATGAACAGGCCCGCCAGGCCGAACAGGAGGGAGAAAAAGCCCGCGCCTGCGGCGATCAGCCAGAACAGCAAGCCGAAACTGCGCGGCGGGGTTTCGGCGGCCCGTTCCGAGGCCGGCTGCCCGGTCGGTTGCGGATTGGGTGTGTCCAAGGCTTTCTCCCGTGTCGTGCTCAAGTCGGTCCATGCAATTGAATCGGCTGGCCGCCAGCCTCGGTAGATTGTATTCTCACTTTTCCGACCTGGGAAAGTCGCCGTGAACGCGCGCTCCAGCCCCGCGGAGATTCCGGCCGGCTTCAAGGGATGCCGCAGCGCCGCAGCCACATCGCGCGCATCGCCTGCTCGAAATGGCGCGCAAAGCGCGCGGTGTCGAATAACGGGGAAGCCGCAGCCGTGGCGCGCAGCGTGCCGCGCAGGCGGCTCAAGCGGGCAGGAACTGAGGTCAGGCGCAGCGCGCGCGCCACGTAGTCGGCCTCGTCCGAGGCAATCCAGTCGTCCAGCCCGACGGCGCGCAGGTAGCTTTCGCCCAGGCGGCTGGAAAAGCGCCTGCCCGCGAGCTTCAGCACCGGCACGCCCATCCATAGCGCTTCGATGGTGGTCGTGCCGCCGGAGTAAGGGAAGGGATCGAGCGCGACGTCTACCCGGCCATAGGCTTGCATGGCCGCTTCACGTTGTGCCTGGCCCTCGAGAATCAAGCGCTCGGCTGCGATCCCGTGGCGCGCGAAGCGCTCCTGCACGCTGCGGCGCATGTCTTGCTGCATCAGCGGCTTGGTATTGAGGAAGAGTTTCGAATGCGGCACGGCGTGCAGCACCTCGCTCCACAGCGCCGTCACCGCGTCGCCTATCTTGTTCAGGTTGTTGAAGCTGCCGAAGGTGATCCAGCCGTTTTGCAATGCCGGCAACGGTGCGACGGGTAACCCGGCGCGCGGCCTGGAAAAGCATACGAAGGTCTCGGGCATGCGCCAGATGGCTTCGGTATAGCCGTCCTCATCGTTTTCGGGCACTGTCCACCGGTCGGCGATCACGTAGTCCATTTCGGCAAGGCCGGTCGTTCCGACGTAGCCGATCCAGCTCGCCTGCACCGGCGCCGGCTTCCAGGCGAACACCGGCAGGCGGTTCGCGCCGGTGTGCCCGGCCAGGTCGAGCAGGATGTCGATGCCGTCGGCATGGATCTGTTGCGCCAATTCCGCATCGGACATCCGCTCCACCATGCGCCAGGCGCTGCACGAGCGCCTGATACGCGCGGTTTCGGCGTCTTCCTGTGCCACGGTGGCATAGGCGAAGATTTCCAGCTTTTGCGCGTAGCCGGCGGCAAGCTCGGCCAGCAGGTCTTCAAGAAAATAACTGATCGGATGGCTGCGCAAGTCGCCCGATACCAGGCCTATGCGCAGGCGTCGCTCGGCTTGCCGGCCGTCCCGCAGATTCGGCCATTCCGTGCGGGCTTGCGCCAAGCGTGCCGCTTGCCGGCCGAAGCTTTGCGCCATGCGGTGCTGCTCGGCCGCATCATGCGCGGCCGCATATTGGTTGGTGAACAGGAAGTTGGTATAGGCATCGAGGAAGGCGGGTTTGGCCGCGATCGCGCGCCGGAAGTGTTCCAGGGCCGTAGCTATCCCGCCGCGTTTCATCTCGATCAAGCCGGCCTGGTTCCAGGCTTCGGCCAACCCCGGATCGCGTTCCGTCGCCGCCGCATAGGCCGCGAGCGCGCCATCGATGTCGCCGCTGTCGTACAGGGCTGCGGCCAGGTTGTGCCAGCCGCGCGCCGAAGCCGGATCGAGTTCCAGTGCGCGGCGGAAGCTGGCGACGGCGGCCTCATGCATGCCCGCGTTGCGCTGCGCGATGCCGAGATTGCCGTGCAATTCCGCGTCGCCGGGCAGTCGCTGCGCGGCTTGGGATAGCGTATGCGCCGCGGGCTTGGCTTGCGCCAGCTGCGCATAGCCGAGCACCTTCCATGCCGCGGCGCAATCCGGCTTGCGCCGCACAATGTCGGTGGCCAGTAGTTCCGCCTCGCCGTAGCGCCGTGCACGGAACAGGGCGAACAAGACTTCTATCGCATCCTGCGTCGGCGTCACGTCATTGGTATTGGAATTTGCGTCCTTCATGCGGGCAGATCATACACCAGGGGCCAGTTATGGCGACGAGAGCAAAATGCCGGCATGCGCATTTCATGATGTATAGTTAATCCCCGCTTTTCGCCGTCCCAAGACAAGAAAGGAAAACCGAATGCTTCGCCCGCTGCGCACTTGCTTCGTATTTCTCCCGCTCTTCTTTTGCGTCCAGGCTATCGCCAACCCCGCGGCATACTCGCTCGGCATCCGCCAGCCCGGCATGGAATCGTTCGCCAACGACATGAATGCCCGTGGCCAGGTCGCCGCCATGCTGGAAGACGAAAACGGCCTGCAGCGCGGCTACTACTTCGAGAAAGGCAAGCTGACCGAACTCGGCCTGCCCGGCGGGCGCGAAAGCATCGCCCGGCGCATCAATGCCGACGGTGTCGTGATCGGTTCGGCGGCCGGCAGGAACGGCGCCTGGCAAGCCTTCCTCTACAGCGGCAAGGACGGCATGCGAGTCATCGGCACGTTGGGCGGCGCCAACAGCAACGGCACCGCCATCAACGACCTCGGCCACGCGGCCGGGTTTTCCGATCTGACCGGCGAGGATGAGTGGCACGCCTTCCTGTACCGCCCCGGCGAAGCCATGCTTGATCTCGGCACGCTGGGCGGCAAGGTCAGTTACGCCAATGCCCTCAACAACCGCGACCAGGTGGTGGGCGCCTCGGCCGACAAGAACGGCTACCGCCGCGCCTTCCTCTACGATGCCGCACACGGCATGGTCGACCTCGGCACCCTGGGCGGCCGTCTCTCCGCCGCCACGGCCATCAACGATAAGGGCATCATTGCCGGCGCTTCCGAAACCGCGGACCGCCATTGGCACGCCTTCGTCTACGACGGCAAGCGCATGACCGATCTCGGCGCACTCATCGGCCGCGGCAACAGCTATGCCACCGGCATCAACAACGCCGGCCATGTCGTCGGCATGGTGCAGCTCGGCGACGAGCGCCTGTCCTTCGTCTGGCGCGACGGCAAGATGCTGGTCCATGGTGCCGGCAAGGCGCTCTACCTCACCAACGCGATCAACGATTCGGAACAAGTGGTCGGGGCGACATTCAGTAGCGAAGGATTGGACGCCGCCGCCATGTTTTCCGGGACCCGGCCCTTTGTCGACCAGGGGGGCGTCAAGCTGGCCTGGCTGTGCATCCTTTGCGTTTTCGGTGCTGCCGCCGCGGTGATCTGGCGCAAGCGCTATCGCGGCGTGCAGCTTGCCGGTTATGTCGGGCAGGGCCTCCGGCGCGATTGAATATAAAAATCCACGGGATGAGCCATATGGGAATTTTCGACTGGTTCAAAAAATCGCGGCCCTCCAGGGACGAGTTTGCGGCAATGTACGAGAAGTACCTGCGCGAGCGCCGCCTGGCAAAGGAGGTGCAATACGACGCGGAGGCATTCCTGTTTCGCATCGAAGGTGTGATGGCGCACAGCATGAACCTGGAAAACATCTACCGCGATTATTGCAAGGTTTCGAAACAGGAGCGTCCGAATCTGTTGCGCCGCTATAGCGCGTCGATGAAGTTCGAGGAAATCACCGAATCCTGGGAAACCGTGCGCAAGCAATTGATGCCGGCAATCCGCACCATCTCGCAAAATGAAGTCATGCGCCTGTCGCAACTGGCCGAGGAAGGCAGCAACAAGGGCTACGACAATTTCCTGTTCCGCCCCTTCAGCGAAGACGCTTCCATCATGATCGCGCACGATCGTGAAGATTCCATCATGATGGTGAACAAGGACGTGGCGGAAAAATGGGGTGTGACCTTCGACGAAGCCTGGCAAGCCTGCCTCGACAACCTGCGCGCGCGCAGCCCCGAAAAGCCGAGGCGGCTTGAGGACGGCGTGGTCCAATGCCTGTGGGACGATTCCTACGACTCCTCGCGCATCCTGCTGCCGGACTTGCTCAACCGCAGCGGCGCCGGCATCGATCCTGTCATCATGATCCCGACCCGCGATTGCCTCCTGCTCGCAGCCGCCAGTAACCCGCAGACCCAGGCGCGCATGGTGGACTATGCTGGCGAGGCGATGGAACAGCAGGGCCGCTTTGTCTCCGCGCTGATGTACCGCTACAGCGGCACGGGGCTGACCCGTTACGTACCTGCCGAACCCGCCGTCGCGCGCAAGCTGCACGACTTGCGCACACGCGCCCTGATGACCGATTACGCGCAGCAGCGCGATTTGCTGGAAAAGGCGGACAAAAAGAACGGGCGCGACTTGTTTCATGCTAGTTTCAAGGTATTCGAAAGCAAGCGAAGCGGCGGCCTGGTGTCGGTCGCCTCGGTCACCAGGGATGCGCTCGGCTCGATTCCGCAAACCGACTTGATCGGCTTCGCGTTTTTGGCGCCCGGCGGCAAACAAGGCGTGAAATTCGTCGCCTGGAATGACGTCATGATGTTTGCCGACGGCTGGCTGATCAGGGATGAACAACACTATCCGCCGCGCTATCGCGTCGAAGGTTTTCCTGCGCAAGACAAGCTCGATGCGGCGCCGGCGGCATCGCTATAGATCTCAGCCGTCGACTTGCCGAATACACACCGAGGAAACCCGCATGGCAACACTGGGCCGCTGCAGCCTCAACGTCAACGAGTTCGCCGCCAGCCTGCGGTTGTACGGCGACACGTCGGGCTTTACCGCCGAGGGAAGTGAGGGCCCGTTTACTATCGTGCGCGCCGGCCCCGACTGCCAATTGCAGCTC
>DASVYZ010000663.1:0-3330 GCA_036391935.1 Burkholderiaceae bacterium
ACCGGGCAGGTACGCAGCCAGGTCGAGTTCGGGTCGGCGCCGACGAAGGAAAACACTTGCCGCACGTCGAAATCACTGTTAACCGGCTCGCCGGAAGCGTGGCACAGCACGGTCACGCCCGACATGCCGCCTTGCTCGCCATGCAGCGCCGTCACCGTGCTGTGCGTATGCAGGGTCACGTTGGGCAGCGCGTTGATGCGGTCGATCAGGTAGCGTGACATGCTCGCCTCCAGCCCCGGCCCGCGCACCATCAGGTGCACGTGCGCCGCATGCGAAGCGAGGAATACCGTAGCCTGCCCGGCCGAATTGCCGCCGCCGATCACGATCGCTTCGCGCCCCTTGCACAGCTTGGCCTCGATCGGCGAAGCCCAATAGAACACGCCGCTGCCTTCGTGGCGCTGCAGATTCTCGATCTCGGGATGGCGGTACACCGCGCCGCTGGCGATCACCACGGAACGCGTCGCAATCCTGATGCCGCCGGCCAGTTCGAGCCGCATCGGCGACTCGCCGCAGCGCAGGGCCGCCACTTCGGTCGGAATCGCCATGTGCGCACCGAATTTCTGCGCCTGGGCGAAGGCCCGTCCGGCCAGCGCCTGGCCAGTAATGCCGGTCGGGAAACCGAGATAATTCTCGATGCGCGCCGAAGCTCCGGCCTGGCCGCCCGGGGCGTGCGCATCGAACAGTGCCACCGATAATCCCTCGGAAGCGGCATACACCGTCGCGGCCAGGCCCGCCGGCCCGGCGCCGACCACCACCACGTCGTACACGTGCTCGGGATCGAACTCGGGAATCAAGCCCAGATGCGAAGCCAGCCGGCCGACATCGGGCGCGCGCAGGATGCTGCCGTCCTGGCACAGCACCAGCGGAAAATCCTCTTCGGAAGGCGAAAGCCGCTGGATCACCTCGACCGCTTCCGGGTCATTCTGCGCATCGATTACCGTATGCGGGTAGCCATTGCGGCGCAGGAAGCTCTGCAAGGCCAGCAAGCCCGGCCGCTTGCCGCAACCGAGCAGCACCGGCCCGCTGCCTTGCTCGATCAGGTTGACGCGACGTAAGATCAAGGCGCGCATGATGCGCTCGCCCAACTCCGCCTCGGCTGTGATCAGCGCGCGCAGGTTTTCGGGATTGATGTGCAGCACCTCGACGGGTTCAAGCGCGAGGATGTCGGCCATCGCTGCACGCCCGGAGAGCTGGCCGACTTCGCAGGCGAAGTTGCCCGGGCCTTGTTCCGGCGGGCGCGTCTCGCGTCCCATGCCATCGCGCAATATCACCTGGATACGTCCGCGCAACACTACCACCATACCCACGGCGCGGTCGCCGATGCGGCACAGGTAGTCGCCGCGGCCGAACTGCCTGACCGTACCGAAGCGCATCATGCGTGCGATCTCGGCTTGCGTCAGACGCGGAAATGCCTGGTGCTTGCGGTTGTGCAGTACGGAAAATGGCGCCTCGAGCGCGGCATCGCTCGCGGGATCGGGCTGCGCGACGGCGGCAAAAGCCGAACCGACGCCGCCCATCGCCGTCGTTCCTGCTGTGGGTTTTCCAGGGGGGAGAGGCATGGTGTTTCCTCTTGGAGAGATGGGCAATTTTACCGCATCGGATCGCCTTCCTCCATTCGGGCAGATCCGGTGCTGCCCGACGGGCGAGACGCCTTCGTTCCGCGTTCGTATCGCCGACGCCACATGTCATGCATAACACCCGCACCAAGCCCGCAGGGCGCAGTACAATGAACTTTCAATAAGCCGTCTCAAGAAGCTTATCGTCGCAAGCGCCGTCCGGTTGCCTGAAGCGATGCCAGGGCGTGCCGGGCCATGTCTATCGCATGGGGGAACCGTGAAATTCGCCAATCTGAAAATAGGGGCACGCCTGGGCTTGGCCTTCGGCTTGCTCGTTCTGCTGTTCATCGTCAATATCGGTATCTCGCTGCAAAGCATGCGCGGCGCCGAGGAGCGCATGAACAACATCATCGACGACCGCTACAAGAAAGTTTCGCTCTCGACCGAGATCAAATACAACGTCGCGCAAATTCACCAGTACATGCGCGACGCCGTGATCGCGAGCGATGCCGGCGGCGTCATTAAGCAATCCGAAGCAATCGATGCCGTACGCGCAAGGAACAAGGAATTGCTCGACGTTTTCGACAAGATCATCAATACCGCCAAGGCGAGGGAGCTTTTTACCAGGCTCGAAGAGGCGCGCGCCAAGGATTTGCAGCTGCAGGGCGAGCTGTTCGGCGTGCTTTCGGACGGCAAGACGGACGAGGCCAAGACGCTGTTGAGCGGCAAGCTGGCCCAGACAGAGCGCGACTACGTGCAGCTTCTCACTGAAATGGCCGCCTTCCAGTCCGGCATCATGGACAAGGAGGCGCAAGCCTGCAAAGCCGAATTCGCCGAAGCGCGCAATATGCTGCTGATCATCGCCGCCATCGCCGTCATCATCGCCATTGCGGCGGCCTGGTACGCCACGCGCAGCATCACCGCTCCGATGAATGAGGCCGTCGAAGTCGCGCGCCGCGTGGCCGGCGGCGATCTCATGGCGCGCATCGAAGTGCGCTCCTCCGACGAAACCGGTCAAATGATGCAAGCCTTGAAGGACATGAACCAAAGCCTGATCGGTATCGTCAGCCAGGTGCGCAGCAGCACCGAAACCATCGTCACCGCCTCGGGCGAAATCGCCATGGGCAACATGGACCTGTCCTCGCGCACCGAACAGCAAGCCAGCTCGCTCGAAGAGACCGCCTCTTCCATGGAAGAACTGACCTCCACTGTCAAGCAGAATTCCGACAACGCGCACCAGGCCAACCGCCTGGCCAGCGCCGCGTCCGACGTCGCCGCCAAGGGCGGGTCGGCCGTCTCCGAAGTCGTCGATACCATGGGCGCCATCAATGAAGCCTCGAAAAAAATCGTCGACATCATCGGCGTCATCGACGGCATCGCCTTCCAGACCAATATCCTGGCCTTGAATGCGGCCGTCGAGGCTGCGCGTGCCGGCGAACAGGGGCGCGGCTTTGCCGTGGTTGCAGCCGAAGTGCGCACCCTGGCGCAACGGTCCGCTACCGCTGCCAGGGAAATCAAATCCTTGATCGGCGATTCGGTGGACAAGGTCGGCGCTGGCGCCAAGCTGGTCGATCAGGCCGGCGCGACCATGCGGGAAGTCGTCGCCAGCGTCAAACACGTCAGCGACATCATCGGTGAAATCACCTCGGCGGGGCGGGAACAGACGGCAGGCATCGAACAGATCAATCAGGCCATCATGCAGATGGACAACGTTACGCAGCAAAACGCGGCCCTGGTCGAGCAAGCCGCTGCCGCCGCGCAAAGCATGCAAGAG
>DASVYZ010000664.1:0-2074 GCA_036391935.1 Burkholderiaceae bacterium
GTCCGAAGCCGGCGTGTCGCTGGAAAAGCGTATCTTCGGCTTGGGGCATTACCTGCGCCCCAACATGATCCAGTTCATCGCCTGCAACAATGTCTGGATGGAAGGCTACCAGGTTACCAACACGCCGTTCTGGCAGCACAATCCCGTAGCCTGCCGCAGCATGACGGTGCGCCGCGTGCATGCCAATAGCCTGGGACCGAACAACGACGGTTTCGACCCCGAATCATGCACCGACGTGCTGATCGATACCTGCACCTTCAATACCGGCGACGACTGCATCGCAATCAAGGCCGGCAAGGATCTCGACATTCAGCATGGGCCGACGAAAAATGTGGTGATCCAGCATTGCACCATGCACAGCGGCCACGGTGCCGTGACGCTCGGCAGCGAAATGGCAGGCGGCATCGAAGACGTGTTCGCGCAAGACCTGGTGTTCCAGAATGCCAACTGGGCCACGAATCCCTTGAACATGGCGATCCGCCTGAAGAGCAACATGAACCGCGGCGGCTACCTGAAGAATTTTTACGCGCGCAATATCAGCGTGCCGAACGGCGTGCGCACCGAGCCTGGTTTTTACAAACCCCTGCCCGGCATGCCGATCGCGGCCGATAGCGTGGCTTCCACCGCCGGCGCCGTCGTCATCATCGATTGCGACTATGCGCCGGCGGAAGACAATGTGCGCGTCAGGCCGCCTACCGTGTCGAACGTGCATATCTCGAACATCACGGTGGGCAATGTGGCGAAATCGGGCGGACAGTATTCGAGCTATCAAGCCGTGGTCGTGCTCGGCCCGGTGGCGGCCGAGTACAACGGCGCCAAGCCGGCTCCCACTGTGGTGCCGGTGCATAACGTCACGATTGCCGATTGCGACTTCGGCACGCCGGCCGCCTCGGGCAGCCCATTCTTCGTATTCAATGCCAGGGACATCAAGCTGGAAAACGTCAAGGTAGGCGGCAAGGTGTTCAACACCACGCTGGCTTCCACATGAAGCAACGCGTAATGCGCGGCGCCATGGCCGCCGCGCTTTTTTCCGGCTGCGCGCCGGCATTCGCGCTGACGCCATCGGACATCCCACCGGAACCGCCGCGCGTGATCCTGGTGGGCGACTCGACCATGGCCAGCGAAACCGGCTATGGCGACGCTCTGTGCCGCTTGATGAAGCCGGGCGTGCTGTGCCTGAACCGTGCCAAGGGCGGGCGCAGCACATCGAGTTACCGCGCCGAGGGTTCGTGGCAGGCGATACTGCAATTGCTGCGTGAGCAAACACCGAACCGCACGACCTATGTGCTGATCCAGTTCGGCCACAACGACCAGCCCGGCAAGCCGGGGCGTTCGACCGACCTGGCTACCGAATACCCGGCCAATCTGGAACGTTACGTGCGCGAGGTGCAAGCCGAGCATGCGATACCGATACTGCTCACTCCCTTGACGCGGCGCGACTTCCGCGACGGCCGGCTGCAGAACACGCTGGCACCGTGGGCCGAAGCCGTGCGCAAGGTGGCGCAGGAAGCGCATGCCACCGTGCTGGACTTGAATGCCGACAGCAGCCGGGCGGTGCAGGCAATGGGTTCGTCCGAGGCGGATACCTTGGCCATGGCACCGCCCTTGCCCGGAACCGGCCAGGAACCCGCGCAAAAAGGCGAACACTACCGCGGTTTCGACCATACCCATCTTGGAGTGAAAGGCGCCGATTACTTCTCTCGCATGGTGGAACGGGAATGGCGGCAATCCATGAACAAGGCTGCGATATTCGCGGACCCCATGCCATGAAGTGCCAGAGTTTGACGCTCGTCGCGGCCTGCCTGCCGGCATTTGCCGCAGCTCAGGATGCACGCCACGTAACCGAACCGGCCGTGCCGGCGGTTTGCACCACACTGAAAGCCATGCTCGACTCCTCCGGGGCGGCCAACGCGGACGACACCGTTCGTTTGCAACAGGCAATCGACCATTGTCCAGCCGGGCAGGCAGTGCGCCTCGCAAGCGACAATGCGCATGCCTTTCTGTCTGGCCCGCTGGTTTTGCGCGCCGGAGTCGGAATGGTCATTGACCCCGGCGTCGTGCTATATGCCTCGCA
>DASVYZ010000665.1:0-3440 GCA_036391935.1 Burkholderiaceae bacterium
GCGCCGTTGGCATCGAGCGGCGTCTGCGTGATCGGCGAGGGATTGGCCAGCAAGGCATCGGAGGCATTCGGGACCGGCGCCGCATCGGCCGCATTCATCGCGCCCGACAAGCCGCCGGCACCGGCCCCGCTGCCGGCCGCACCATCGATCCCTCCATCCACCGCATTCGCCGCCGGCAATTGCGTTCCCGCATTGACCACCGAACCGTCCGCATTGGTCAGGGTATTGGTCGCATCGTTGAACGTCGATGCCGTACCGGTCGAGGTATCGGCCAGGCCGCCACCCAGGTCGTCCGCCGCCTCGGTACCCGCCGCCATCGAGAAGGCGCCGGCGGCAAGACCCACCACGCCGCCGGCCATCGACATCACGCCGCCGACCTTTTCCAACGTCTGATTGCCGGTGAGATGCCCCACCACGTTCAGGGCAATCCCCGTCTCGGCGACGGCCGTGGCAACCGCCGCCACCGTGCCGACATCGACCGCGACCACGATCGCACTAACAAATACCGCCATTACCGCACCTCCAGTTTTTCCAGTTCCGCATAATCATTCGTCGTCAATTGCGCGACGATCGTTTCCGGGTCCGTTTCATCCGTCTTCAGGATGGTGGCCCAGATCGTGTCTTCAAGCGCCACGCCGGCGCGCTTGGTGCCCGGGGGCGACACCATGATGTTGAAGCCGCCCAATTCCCGCGCCGGTTCGCGGTCCGTGGCCACGCTGACCTTGCCCGACACCATGATCTGCAGGCTCGCCTGCCGGTGGATCGCCCCCGTCATCAAGGTGCCCTTTTTGATGAAGGCCACGCGCGCATACATGCCGTCGCAAAAGTAGTGTTTGATGGGAATCTCAACCTGCGGCAGGTCGAGCATGATCTTTTCCAGGGCCATGATTTGGCCTCGGCGCTCCTGTATTTCCGCCGATGGTGTGTCGATGAGTTCCATGGTTTATTGGTGCGGGTTGTTGCTCGGACCGGAACCGGCCGGCGTGGGTGCGGGGGCAGGCGTGGGCGCGGGCACGGCACCGGGCGCGTTCGACGTCGAACTGTAGAGCCCCGTCGCCGGGTCGCGATAGTCCGGCAGCCCGGTCTTCGGGTCCACGCCGGTGAACTGCAGCAGGCCGGAAACATCAGGAATCCCTTGTGCCGCCAGGCTCTGCATCTGCTGCAGATAGGTGTTGTAGGCCTGCACCTCGGCCGTGTTCTTGGCTGCCGCATCCATGGTCGATTGTTGGATCTGATTGAGCCAGTTGGCATACACCGTGCCCGCCTGCTGGGCCGTCGCGGCGCCGCTCATGGCCTGGGTCATCTTCTCGCCGGTCAGCGTGTTTTGCGCACCCGCATTGAACTGGCCGGCCGCGTTGATGGCGTTTTGATTGTTCACCGCGAACTGGTTGGCCGCCGCCGCATTGGTCACGGCATCGTTGTTATAGGTCGTGGCATCCTGTTCCGCCACCGGCAGGGCCGCGTTATAGGCAGCGGCATCGCCCGCCGTGATGGCCATGGTGCTGTTGAGCAAACCGGACGCGTTGGCCTGCTGCAAAGCCTGCGTGCGCGCCGCCTGGATCAGCGGGCTGTTCGGGTTTTCGAGATTGGCCAACTGCCCCGCCACGGTCTGCGGCGCGTTGACATCGACCTGGGTCGGCCTGCCCAGCATGGCCGGCGTATAGGTCGATGCCGTGGCCGGCGCGCCGTTGGGATTGGTCGTGCCGGTCAGCCTGGCGCCGGCCGGCACGGTCCAGGCATTCGTCGCCGCATCCCACACATCCTGTCCATCGGGATTGGTCGTGGCCGATCGCACATCGGCCGTGTTCAACAGCGGATTGATCCAGCTGTTGGCCAGCGAGCCGCCGCCATCCAAGGACGCCGCTGCCAATTGATCCTGCGATTGCGCGCCGCCCAGGATCAGGGCGTTCAACTGGTCCGCCGTCATGGCCGGATTGGCCGCCAGGGCTTGCTGGTAGAACTGCAAGCCGACCGTGTCGGCCGGGCGCCCGAAGTCGCGGGCGAAGTCGGCATCGATATCGGCTGCCGTGGCTGCCCGGCCGCCGCCTGCGGAATCGTTCGACGCCGCCGTGCCGACCGAGGCATCAAGCGGCTGTGCCGCCTGGTTCGAAGGGGCTTGAGACGAATTGGACAGCGCCTTGCTCTGCATGATCGGCGTCCGATCCGCCCCCAGCGAATAAATCCCCGCGCTCACCTGCTGCGGCGTCAGCCATTGCGGTATGCCGTCGGTGCTCCTGCCGCGCATTTGCGCACCGATGAATGCGGGATTTTCCTTGTCGCCAGGGGCGAAGGTGGCGCCGAAAATATTGCGCAGATCGTTCGTGCCGATCGAGTCCAATCGGCTGTAGTCGCCGGTTCGTCCGGCCTGCACGGCCAATTGATTGTAGGCATCGATCTCCGCCTGAGATTCCGGCCTGGAATAATCCGCCGGCTGCGTCAAGAGCGGGGAAAGCGGGGAGATCGGGGAGATCGGGGCCGATGCCGCCGGTGTCGGCGTCGGGCCCGGTGCCGGCGCGGCGGCAGGCGCCGGTGAAGAAGAAGGAGCAGGAGAAAACGCGGCAGCAGGCGAACGCTGCGCCGTCTGCCGCGCCGACGCAATAATTCCGCCTGGCGCAGGAGCCGGCGATGGCGCCGGCGTAGGACTTGGACTTGGCGAAGGCGCGGGCGAGGCGGCCGCCGCATTGAGTTGATTCAAATAGCTCTGCGCACCGCCGGTACCGGATTGCGCAGACGCACCGGAAGTCGAAGGCGCCTGCGCAATCGCGCTGCTTTGGCTGGCCGACCCAAGCGGCGCGGAAGCGGGCGTAGCCGCACCGATTGCCGAAGCCGAAGCTTCCTGCCCCGATTGCGGCGCATTCGGATCAGGCTTCGCCTGCATTGCCCCGCTGATGATTCCTGTAGCTGCCACTGTCTTTCCTTAATTGTTTGCTGCGACTTTGGGGTTGATGTAGCCGAGCGTAGTGATGTATGAGCCGCCATTGTTATTGGCTGCAGTGTATGAAACCTGGCTGCTGGTATTGGTTGAGGTTTGAATCTGTGCGAACCCCTGAAAAGAGCTACCCACTCCAACACATTCACCGTCTGCGACCGCGGTAAGCCCAGAAATGATGGTGAATCCATAGCTCGAGGTATTGTTTGAGCTTGCCGAAACCAACAAAATTGGATGGGTAACAATCCCCGGCGGAGTACTTAGCGTTGCAGTACCAGCTGAGTTGCCCGTGTAGTTATATAGATCAGCAGGCGGCGCCGCCCAAAAAAACCTCTGCCCTACCTGATAAAACTGCAAGATATGTGCACTGGCATCCGTCTTGAACGAACCGATATACCGAAACGCCGTCGTTCCGGATGGCTTGTTCGCCGCAGTAATCGAGGTATCGAAATAGACATCTTGACTGCCGCCGTTGATGATGGCAAACGCGTGATACCAGGTCGAAGCGGCA
>DASVYZ010000666.1:0-3534 GCA_036391935.1 Burkholderiaceae bacterium
CTTACATCAACGCGAAGCGATTGCAACATACGTCGGATAACGCCTGCGGCTCGTCCAGCCTACGACACCTGCCCCTGCAACGGAACCTGTGCCCCCTGCCCCGGCAACTGCCCCGCCACCCTATCCGCACTATTCTCCAAATGCGCACTCAAGGCATCATGCGCAGCCAGCAACGAATCATGCATCCGGTCGCGCTGGTTCTCGCGGGCCTCGTGATCCTGCACCATCGCCAAGCGCATCGCTTCGCCCTGGTTCTTGGCCTGCACCGCGGCCTGTTCGCGCTGGCTTTTTGATGCTTCGATCTGCTGTGCGCGAGCGGCGGCGGCGGCTGCCACCTGTTGTTGCGCCGCCGCGGCGATCTGTGCCGCTTGGAGCTGCGCCTGCGCCCTCACCTGCGCATCGGAAGGCGGCGCCTGTTGCGCGGCATCCTGCGCGATCTCCGCATCGGTTTTCATGATGTCGGTCGGGTCGATATGCTGCGTCTTCAGGATCGCCTTGAAATACTCCGTCCAGTCGATCAGCTTCGCAATCTCGGGGTTGGCCGAATACTGCGCCACGTTCAATAAAGCCTGGCTCGCCACGTCGCGCACCAGCAGCACCGAGGTGCCGCGCGCATCGACCTGGAAATCGCCCTTGCACTCGTCCTTCGCGCCATAGGCCATATACCAGTCGTAGTAGCGGCGCAGGTGCGGCCGGGTGATCATGTCGTCGAACTGCTTCACCATGCGCCCCAGCACCACGTTCGACGAATTCATCAGCAGCGTCATCCCGCCCACCGTATCGGGCGCCGTGCCGCGCTCGCCCTGGGCCAGTTGCGGCGTGCTCGATTCGTTGTCGGCAAAATCCTGGGCCAGCTTGATGATCGACTGCAGCTCGGCGGCGTAAGACTCCACCTCGAAGGTCGCAAACACATTGCGGATATCGATCGCCGGGTCTTTCTTGAGCCAAATCTTGCGCCCCTGGATCATCCATTGATTATCGGCCGGCTCGATGCCGCTCGGATCGATCACGATCTGCGGCCCGACCGACAAGCCGGCGTTGTCCATCAGCTGGCGCCAGGCCGCGTTCAACACCTTCTGCGGCGAACGCATCAGGTAAGGCATGCCATACCCCCAGCATTCCCCATCGACCTTTTCCCAGACCATGAAATCATAGGGAATATCGCCCGTCTCGATCGGATTCAAAAACCCCTTGATCACGGTGGAGTTGACCAGGATCACGCAGCCCGAAATCGATTCCGTCGCGCCATCGGGCACATTCACGCCGCAGGCGCGCAAATCCTCGGGCGTGAACTCGCCCCAGTATTCCCATAACTGGAAATGATCCGAATTCGTGTTGTAGCGGCTTCCCCGGCGGTCCTTCGCGATATCGCGTTGCGACACCTCTTCCGCCTCCACCGGCCCCTCTTCCAGCACCTGGCTGATCTGTTCCTTCAGATAGCCAGGCTGCTTGGTCAGTTCGCGCAGCTGGCGCGCGGTCTGCTGCTTCTTCTCAAAGATGCCGATGCCGGCATGGACATCCTCGCCGCAGCCCGGGTCGGGGAACACATCCCACGGGTCCACGCGCTCGCTGGCCGGCGTCTTTTCCTCTTCCATCTGCAATTCCCAGACCGTGGTGCCCGGAATCTTGCGGTAAGCCTTGCGCATCCGGTTGACCACGATCGGCCCCTTCAGGATGCCAGTGCCCAGCACCGTGCAGTCATGCAGCATCTTGCGCTCTTCGCCGTTGAAGTCGCACTGGATCATCAAGTCTTCTATTTCGTCTTCCATCGCCTGCGCGCACCTGGAAGCCATCTCGAGCTGGGCCGTCAGGTCAGGCGAGGGATAGACGCCCAACACCGCCTGCGCCAAGCCTGGAGGTGCGCCAGGCGATTGCGCAGCCGGCCCCGGCTGGGCCTGTTGCTGCGGCTGGGCTTGCTGCGGCGGCGGCAACGGTTGCGCTTGCTGGGGCTGCTGGGCTTGCTGGGCTTGCGCCGCGTTCTGCCGCGCCTGTTGCAAGGCCGCCGCCGTCAACACCGGATTCGGCGTCGGCTTGAAACCCCAATTCCTGTCGTCGCTCGGCAACACCATGTTCGCCAGGCGCGCCTCCGCCGCATTGCTCTTGGGGCGCGTGATATTGACAAACACCCACGAGCGCTGCGGCCGCGCTTCGCGGTTCGTCACCGGAAACCCGGCCTCCACGCTATCCATCATCGAAGCGGCTTCCCGCGCCGCATCGTCCCGGCCGTTATACTGATCCAGGTCGAGCAGCCAACGCTGCTCCACCTTGGAATTGCGGCGCGCTGCCACCCATTCGTCGCGGCGCTTGGCCAGCGTCGCCCCAAGCAGCTGCAGGCGGTCCGCGACGATCGCGTTCATTTCCTCCGCCACTTGCGCCATGTCGGCATTGGGCTCGCCGGTATCGTCGGCGCCGGCCAGATCGTAAGCAGACACTAGCGCGGCTTCCCTGAGAGGCTGAATTTATGGGCGGCGCAGATCACGGTAACGGATGCGCCGGCTCCTGCGGCCAGGTTCGGCCTGATGTACAGAGGACGATCCTGGCTGGTTCCGATTCCGGCTGCGGTAAAGGTCAGCGCGTTCCCCTGCTTGTTGGTCAGGGCAACCCAGTTGGTCCCGTCGTTCGAGCCCTGGATTGTGCAAGAGGCGCCGCCGCCGAACGTTCCGGTCACCGTGAAGGTCTTCTCCGAGTAGGCGGGAAGCGATTGCGTGTCGCCCACGTCTCCCGCGTTGGCCAATCCCGCCCAACTGACGAGGCGCACGGCATCGTCCGGCGCGCCATCGTTGTCGTAGGTAGCTGAAACCGTAGCCATCAGTTATTCCATTCGATGTTGGCGAAATTGAAGACGATGTCGCTCGCGGCCGTCGCCGCATTGCCCGTGATGGCAACCGTGATCGGTGCGTTTTCCGGCAAGGTCAAGGCGGTAGGCGCAGCCAGGGCGGCAACCGCGGCCCCAACCTGCGCGCCATAGTGCACCGCGAGCTGCGTATTCGAGCCGGCCGCGCCGTACTTGATGATCGACGCCTGCATCTGCCAGCCGCCGCCATTGGTCGCCACCACGCCGGTCGTCGCAATCGTCGTGCCGCCCACCACCGCCGAGCCCACCACCGCCGCCGTCGGGTTGACGACGATCTTCACCGTCTTGTTGTTGGCCGTGGCGCCGAACGAGCCGGCCGCCAGGATCGACGCCTCGCGGTTGGTCGCAACCGGAAAGGATTGCCCATCGAACGAGTTGGCCGGAATCGTCAACACCGCCAACACGTTATCGTTCGCCGTCGAGCCCGGATTGACCCCGGCCGCGCTCATCGTCAGCGCAAGCGTGCCGGAACCCGGCACCATCGCACCGGACGAGCCGGCGTTGTCGTTGGCGGTATACACCGCCGTATCGTTCGGGCCGACGAAACCGACAATCGACCCCGAAGGATCGATCAGCGCCTGCGTCACGAACATCTTCTTGATTGCATAACCCTGCGTTGCTTGTGCCATTTTCTTTCCCTCATGAACAATGAAAACAGTGCTGGCGCACCGGCAAACAAA
>DASVYZ010000667.1:0-2742 GCA_036391935.1 Burkholderiaceae bacterium
GACCAGGCCGATGGCGCATAGCGCCGCATAGTGGCCGACGAGAGAGAGAAGGCTACGTTTCATCGTCTCACCTGTGCCTGGGTTTGATGTAGCGGAAGCACAAGAGCATGATGCCCACGCAAATCACCGAGACGACGAAGCTCGCCGCCAGACCGCGCGGCAGCTTCAAGTGCTTCAAGCCCTGGTCGTAGGCGTAATACAAGCCGGTGAAGGTCGAATTGAGCGGTCCGCCCTGCGTCAGAACCAGCACTTCCTGGTAAGCCTTCAAGGCCGCCAGCACCGACATGATGGAGCAGACCATGATGGTCGGACGCAGCATGGGCACGGTGATTTTCCAGAAACGCTGCCAGCGGTTGGCGCCATCGAGAATCGCCGCTTCCTGCATCTCGGCCGGGATACCCTGCAAGCCGGCGAGGTACATCACCATGTACCAGCCCAGGCCGCGCCAGATGGTGACGAACATGACGGCGAACAAGGCAATCGAATCGTCCGAGAGCCAGCCCACGGGCTTGTCGACCAGGCGCAGTTGCGTCAGCACATAGTTGAGCGTGCCCTGCTCGTGGAACATGAAGCCCCACATGATGCCGACCACCGAGATCGTCGTCACCACGGGTACGTAGAACGCCGCGCGGAACAGCTTGATGCCGGGCAGCCTGTTGTTGACCAGGACCGCCAGACCGATCGCACCGACCTGGATCACGGGTACGATGATGAGGAACAGCAGCGAATTCTTCAAGCCTGTGACGAACATCTCGTTGTTGAAGATGGTGCGGAAGTTGTCGAGGCCGACGAAATGCGAGGGCTTGATCAGGCTGTAATCGGTGAAGGCAAGCCAGGAGCCGTAGCCGACGGGCCAGAACGAGAACACGGCAAACAACACCAACGCGGGAGCGAGGAACACATAGGCCTGCAGTGTCTGTTTCAGCTTCATGCTCAGCGATGTTGCGCAGAGAGTTTGCGATTCCAGATGGCGACAGCGTTATCCAATGCCGCCTTCACATCCTGCTTGCCCGTCACGCCGGCCTCGATCGCGTTGACCAGCGCCCGCCGCAACTCATCGTAATCGTCGATGCCGGCGACGTAGAGCGTGCGCGACCGCTTCATCGATTGCGCACCGATGGCCACCGCCTTGGCCGATGGATCGGCATTGGGCGGCAGCTTCTGGAAATAAGGATCGTCGGCCGCCGCCACCGTGATCGGAAACACATTGGCTTCCTTGGCGAATTCGAGTTGGTTTTCGTCGTCGGTCAAGAACCTGGCGAACCTGGCGATGGCCGGCATCAGCTCGGGCTTGATCCCCGTGGGCACAGCAAAGTGGATCAACCAGCCGCCAGCCGCCATGCCGGTCGGCCCCAGGGGCGCCGGTGCGATATCGGTCACGGCATAGATATCCTTGGCATCGGCCTCGATGCGCTTGACCGCCGTGGGCGGCGCGGACAGCATCGCCAGGCGCCCGCCGTTGTAGGCCGCGATCGCAGCAGGGAAATTATCTTCCGAGAACAAGGCATCTTTCAGGATGCCGCCGGCCTGGTAGGCGTCGCGCAGCTTTTCCACCAGCGCCACGTGTGCCGGCGAATTGAACACGGCGCGATTGTTTTCCACGATGGGCAAGCCTTGCTCAAGCAGGAAGCCGTCAGCCTTCGCCAGGCTCGGCGAGAAACCTGGCTTGCCGGTCTTGGCAAAGATGCGCTTGGAGAATTCCAGTTGTTCATCCAGGCTTTGCGGCGGCCGCGCGATGCCGGCGTCTTTGAACAGCGCAGTGTTGTAGGCGATGACGGTGACGTTGCTGTACAGCGGGAAGCCGTACACCTTGCCGGAAAATGTCAGGTCGTCGATGGCGGCCTTGACGTAACGCGATTTGGCATCGCCCATCATGGCGTCGACCGGTACGATCAAGCCGTCGCGCGCATATTCGTCGGCCCAGGGCACGTTGAGATTGACCAAGGCCGGCGGCGTACCGGCGACGATGCGCGTGACCAGCTTGGTCTGGATCAAGTCACCCGGAAAGTCGACCCACTCGATTTCGACGCCGGGGTTTTGCGCTTCGTAGCGTTTGACGATGTTTTCGAAGTAAGGCACGAACTTGGGCTTCAAGCTCATGGTCCAGAACTCGATATGCTGCCTGGCGTCCTTCGAAAAGGCAGAAGGATGCAGCAGCAGGCCGGCCAAGCCAAACGCCATTGCCAGCAGGCACGAAAAACGCATGATCGGTCCCGCCGGCTTTGGCTTAGTTGGTCTTGGTAACCTTGCTCAAATGGCGCGGCTTGTCCGGGTCGAGGCCGCGCGCTACCGAGAGATGCGCCGCCATGACGTAGAAAGCCTGGATCGCCACGATAGGGTCAAGGTCGGGCGTGGCTGCCACCGGCAGGGTCAAATCGCGCTCGGCGACATCTTCCGGCGCGGCCAGCAGCACGCTCGCACCGCGGCCGCGCATTTCTTCGGCCAGTTTGATCAAGCCTGCTTGCGTCGGCCCGCGCGTGGCGAAGATCAGCAGCGGATAACCTTCGTCGATCAAAGCCATGGGGCCATGTTTGATTTCGGCGCCGGAGAACGCTTCGGCCTGGATCGCCGAGGTTTCCTTGAACTTCAATGCCGCTTCGAGCGCGACCGGGAAGCTCACGCCGCGGCCCACCACCATGATGTTCGATGCGGGCGCCAGGATGTCGATCGCCTTGGACCAATCGCAATTGGTTGCGGCTTCGAGCGATTCGGGCAAGGCTTCGATGGCGGCCAGGAGCTCGG
>DASVYZ010000668.1:0-3226 GCA_036391935.1 Burkholderiaceae bacterium
GAAGCCGTCGATGTTCAAGATCATGTCAGGCTCCTTTCTGCGCGGCCTTCAAGCCGCGTGCGAGATCGTTGATCAAGTCGTCCGCATCTTCCAGTCCGACGGAAAGGCGCATGGTGCCCTCGGTCAGGCCCGATGCCTTCAATTGTTCGGTCGGCACGCGGAAGTGCGTGGTCGAGGCGGGGTGGATGACCAGCGATTTGGCATCGCCGACATTGGCCAGGTGCGAAAACACCCCGAGCGACTCGACAAAACGTTGGCCCGCTGCGCGCGAACCCTTGATGTTGAATGAAAACACGGCGCCGCAGCCTCTGGGCAGGAGCGATGTGGCCAAGGCATGGTCCGGGTGCGATTCGAGTTCGGGATAGGACACCGATTCGATGGCCGGGTGCGAGACCAGGAACTCGACGATCCTGCGGGTGTTGGCGACATGCTTTTCCATGCGCAGCGACAGCGTTTCCACGCCTTGCAGGATGGCGAAGGCATTGTGCGGGCTCATCACCGCGCCGAAGTCGCGCAAGCCTTCGCGGCGCGCGCGCAGCGAGAATGGCGCCACGCTCGATTCCTCGGCGAATACCATGCCGTGGAAACCGTCGTACGGTTCGCAGAGTTCGGCGAAGCGCCCGGTTTTGTCATAAGCCTCCTGCCAATCGAAGCGGCCGCCGTCGACCAGCAGGCCGCCGACCGCCGTGCCATGGCCGCACAGGAACTTGGTGGCCGAGTGGAACACCAGGTCGGCGCCGTGGGCGAAGGGTTGCAGCAGGTAGGGCGTGGTGAAGGTCGAGTCGACCATCAGGGGCAGATGGTTTTCATGCGCAATCCCGGCGATTTTCGGGATGTTCAGCACGTCGAGGCCGGGGTTGCCCAGGCTTTCGCCGAACAGCACCTTGGTGTTGGGGCGGATGGCGGCGCGCCAGGCATCGAGGTCGCGCGGATCGACGAACGTGGTCTCGATGCCGAAGCGCTTCATCGTGTAGGCCAGCAGGTTCTGCGAACCGCCGTAGAGCGCGCGCGAGGCGACGATGTGCGAGCCGGCGCCCGCAATGGTGACGAGGCCGAGGTGCATGGCGGCCTGGCCGCTCGCTGTGGCGATGCCTGCCACGCCGCCCTCAAGCGCGGCAATGCGCTCTTCGAGCACGGCATTGGTCGGATTCGAGATGCGCGAATAGACGTGGCCCGCGCGTTCCATGTTGAACAGCGAGGCTGCCTGATCGGAATCCTTGAAGACGTAGGCGCTGGTCAGATAGATCGGCGTGGCGCGCGCGCCGGTCGCCGGGTCGGGCGCGCTGCCGGCGTGCAGCGATAAAGTGTCGAAGCCGGGGTAGGTAGGGCCGCTCATAAAATGATATCCTCGATAAAGGAATAAGGCCGCGATGATACCACTTTGCCGTGGCGCAACATCGCTTGCCAGCATGCGTTGCAGTGGCGCATCGTAGCATTGAATGCGCACGATCGTTCCCGAGGGGCGCTGGATTTTTCCAATCGGTTGCGCTACATTGCAGACAGGGGCGTCATATGGTGGCGCCGACAAGAGCAAACTATCTCGAGCGGGACGGCACAATGAAAGTATCAGAAATCCTTCAAGTCAAAGGCAACATCCTCTTCACCGTCACGCCCGATACGCCGATGCTGGAAGCCGTCAATACCATGGCCGAGAAAGACATCGGCTCGCTTGTGGTGATGGAGTTCGGCGAACTGGTCGGCATGCTGAGCTTCCGCGAAGTGATGAAGACGCTGCACGAGAACAAGGGGCAGGTCGGCGGCGGCACCGTGCGCAAGCACATGGACGATTCCCCGATCACGGTCACCCCCGATACCGAAATCAACGAAGTGCGCCGCCTGATGCTGGAGCGCCACGCGCGCTACGTGCCGGTGATGAATGCGCGCACGCTGCTGGGTGTGATTTCATTCTACGACGTGGCCAAGGCGGTCGTCGAAGCACAAAGCTTCGAGAACAAGATGCTCAAGGCCTATATCCGCGACTGGCCTGCCGAAGCGGAAGACGAGTAACCCGCCATCTCGTTGTCAATTTTCGTAATGCCTGTCACCGCCTCCTGCCGCCCAGCCAGCGAGGCGCGGCAGGCTTTGCCTTTTTTCGTCCACTTCAAGGAAACCTCATGCATATCGCCATCGTCGGCGCCGGCCTGTCCGGCCTGATTTGTGCCCATCAATTGCTGGAGCAGGGCAACACGGTGATTGTCTATGAAAAAGCGGCCGAAGCCGGCGGCCGCATGCGTACGCGCCAGACTGAAATCGGCGGGTTCGACCATGGGGCGCAATATTTCACGGCCTCGTCCGGGCCGTTCAAGCAGGCCATCGTCGGCTGGCGCAAGGCCGGCCTGGTTGCGCCCTGGAGCGGCAAGCTGGTGGTGCTCGACAACGGCGAAGCGCACCCGGCCGCACGCACCGCCGCCTTGCTCAAGCAGCGCTTTGTCGCCGTGCCCGGCATGAATGCCTTGACGGCACATCTGGCTCAAGGTGTCGAGCTGCGCACCGAACAAGCCGTCAGAAAAATTGAGGAATATGGCGAGCACCAATGGCTGCTCAAGATTGCATCCGACGGCGCGCCGATCGAAGCCAGTGCCGGCCCCTTCGACGCCGTGATCGTGGCCACGCCCGCCACTTCGGCTTCCTCGTTATTGTCTGTCGTGCCCAAGCTGGCCGACGAAGCGGCGCGCGTGCGCTATGCGCCGTGCTGGTCGCTGATGCTGGGCTTCCCCATGCCGCTCGAACTCGGCTATGACGGCGCCTGGGTGGAAGGGTCGCGGCTGTCGTGGATTGCGCGAGATTCGTCCAAGCCCAAGCGGCGCGCCGGGGAGCACTGGGTGGCGCATGCCTCCGGCGCCTGGAGCGACGAACACTATGAAGACGACGAAGAGCGCGCGCGGGAGAAGTTGCTCAAAGCCTTCCGCGATGCGACTGGCTCCGAAGTCCAGCCGCTCTATGTGGCGCTGCACCGCTGGAATTCGGCGCAGGCGCTTGATCCCCTGGAAGAGGGATGCCTGTGGGATGGTGCCAACCGCATCGGCGCCTGCGGCGACTGGTTTACCGCGGGCCTGGATGGGGCGGGGCGCATCGAAAATGCCTACCTGAGCGGGCTGGCCATGGCCGAAGCGCTGCGGCTCGCCGTGCACTAGGCCGATTCCGGCGGTATCGAATTCCGCCACCGCGCGTTTTCTGCTGACGCGAGGGCAAACCTTGTTTAAACTTCTATCCGAGTCGCCAGGAA
>DASVYZ010000669.1:0-8083 GCA_036391935.1 Burkholderiaceae bacterium
TGCGGCAGCACTTTGCTGCCGAGTTCGGAGACGATCTGGCCATCGACGCGCACCCAGCCGCGCGCGATCCATTCGTCGGCTTCGCGGCGCGAACACAGGCCCAGCTCGGACATGCGCTTGGATAATCGTAGAGGTTCGGTCATGGAGCTTAATTGTGTATCGCTATATCTGTAGCGCTTCCAGCAGTTCTGTCT
Organism: Burkholderiaceae bacterium; assembly: GCA_036391935.1. Lineage (GTDB taxonomy): Bacteria > Pseudomonadota > Gammaproteobacteria > Burkholderiales > Burkholderiaceae_D > PKWO01. The sequence goes on from DASVYZ010000669.1 coordinate 195, forward strand.
CAAGCTGGATCTGGCTGCGCGCATTGTTGAGCACCGGGCCATCGACCAGGAACACGTCTTCCACGCGCTCGCCCAGGGTCATGACCTTGGCCGTGTGCAGGTTGATCTTGTATTTGGTCAGCACGTTGGCGATGGAGTACAGCAAGCCGTTGCGGTCGGAGGCTGAAACCGAGAGCAGGTAGTACTGGCCGCGCTCGTCTGGCCGCAGGTCCACCGTCGGCGTGATGGGGAAGGTGCGCGACAGGCGCGACAGGCGTCCCTTGCCGGGCGGCGGCAGGCTTTCGCCGGACTTGAGCACGTCGGCCAACTCATGCTCCACCAGGCTCATGATGTCGCGGTAATTCTTGGCGAACATGGTCTCGGTCACGAGGAAGGTGTCGAGCGCATAGCCGTGGCGCGTGGTGTGAATCTTGGCATCGAGGATGCTGAAATTCTTGCGGTCGAAATAACTGCAGATCCGCGCGAACAGGTCGGCCTGGTCTTTCGAATAGACCGCCACCTGCAAGCCTTCGCCGATGGCGGCCAGGCGGCATTTCACCACCGGCACCGGGCTGTCGACCTTGTCGTAGAGCGCGCGCGTCTGCCAGGCGATGTCGGCCGCATCGTGGCGCAGGAAATAGCTCACGTCGAGCTGCTTCCACAGCCGCTCGTGGGCATCGGTTTCCAGGCTGTAGAGGCGCAGTGTCTTCAGCGCTTCTTCCTTGCGGTTGGCCAGTTCGTGGTCGGTGGAGTTGCTTTCGCCGCCGAGCACGCGCAGCGTCATGCGGTACAGGTCTTCCAGCAGCTTGCCTTTCCAGGCATTCCACACCTTGGGACTGGTCCCGCGGATGTCGGCCACGGTCAGCAGATACAGTGCCGTCAAGTGGCGCTCATCGCCCACCAGTTCGGCAAAGTCGGCGATCACGCGCGGGTCGGACAAGTCCTGCTTTTGCGCCAGTTGCGACATCGTCAGGTGATGCTGCACCAGGAATACCACGAGGCTGGCGTCTTCCTTGGACAAACCGTGGTCCTTGCAGAAGCGCTGCGCATCGTCCATGCCGAGAATGGAGTGGTCGCCGCCGCGCCCCTTGGCAATGTCGTGGAACAATGCTGCGATATAGATCAGCCACGGCTGGGCGAAATTCGCCATCAGCTGGCTGCAGTAGGGATATTCGTGTGCATGTTCCGGCATGGTGAAGCGGCGCACGTTGCGCACCACCATCATGATGTGCTGGTCCACGGTATAGACGTGGAACAGGTCATGCTGCATCTGGCCGGTGATATGGCGGAACGGCGGCAGGTAGCGCCCCAGCACGCTGCTCTGGTTCATCCCGCGCAAGGCATGCGTCACACCCTGCGGCGCCTGCAGAATCTTCAGAAACAACTGGCGATTCTTCGGATCGCGGCGGAATGCGTTGTTGATCTTGTCGCGCGCATGCCAGAGTGCGCGCATGGTACGCGCCGTCATGCCCTTCAGTTCAGGATGCAGTGCCAGCAGCAGGTACACTTCCAGCATGGCAGACGGATTGCGCACGAAGGCGTCTTCCTGCGCGATATCGATCAAGCCGTTGACCTCGTTGAACTCGCCCGTCAGCGCTTGCGGCTCGCCGCGTTGCGGGAACAATTGCGCACCGATGTTTTGCAGCAGGATGGTGTTCAATTGCGTCACCACCTTGGCCGCCCAATAATAGCGCTGCATCAAATATTCGCTGGCGCGGCGCGTTTCCGTGGTCTTGAAGCCGAAGGTTTCGGCCACCGGCGTCTGCACGTCGAACACCAGGCGGTCTTCGCGCCGTTTGGCGTGGATGTGCAACCGGATGCGGATATCCTTGAAGGCGCGTTCCTTTTGCATCAGCTGGCGCGCTTCGGCTTGCGTGATCAAGCCGCGCTCGGCCAGTTTGCGCCACGAATCGCCCAATCCAGCCGCCTTGGCAACCCAAAGAATGACTTGCAGATCGCGCAAGCCGCCCGGGCTTTCCTTGCAGTTGGGCTCCAGACTGTAGGGCGTATCTTCGTACTTGACGTGGCGCTGGCGCATTTCCAGCGTCTTGGCCTGGAAAAAGGCTTGTGGGTCCATCGCTGCCCGGCAGCGGTCTTGCAGGAATTCGAACAGCTTGCGGCTGCCCGTGACGCGGCGTGCTTCCAAGAGACTGGTTTGCACCGTGATGTCGGCCGCTGCTTCGGTCATGCATTCCTCGACCGTGCGAATGCTGTGGCCGATTTCCAGGCCGATGTCCCAAAACACGCGCACCAATTCTTCCAGCTTGGCTTGCAGGGCCGCGCCGGGCGCGCCGTCGAGCAGGATCAGCACGTCAACGTCGGAATAGGGGAACAGCTCGCCGCGGCCATAGCCGCCGACGGCCACCAGGGCGGCATTGGAAGAGGGCAGGCCGAACGCCTGCCACAATTGCGTCAGCGCCATATCGACGCTGGCGCGCAAGTCGGAGAGCAGTTTTTCCGGCTTGCCGCCGGCCTGGAATTGCTCGATGATCGCCTGGCGGCGAGTCTTCAGCTCTTCCTTGATGTTGGGTGCCAGGCGTGTGTTTCTTGCGTTAGACATCGCGCCGGCCGTCGCCGGCTCAGGCATGGGCGACCTGCCTGGCTTCGTCGGCGGTGATGAAGGCGGGCGGGGCCGGCATGCCGGCCGATACGGTCAGCACTTCGTAGCCGGTCTCGGTCACGAGAACGGTGTGCTCCCACTGTGCCGACAGGCTGCGGTCCTTGGTCTTGATGGTCCAGCCGTCGGGCATTTCCTTGATGTCGCGCCGGCCGGCGTTGATCATCGGCTCGATGGTGAAGATCATGCCTGCCTGCAGCTTGGTCAGCGTGCCCGGGCGGCCATAGTGCAGGACTTGGGGTTCTTCATGGAAGACCTTGCCGATGCCATGGCCGCAGAATTCGCGCACCACGCTGTAGCCGGCCTTTTCGGCATGCTGCTGGATCACGTGGCCGATGTCGCCCAGGTAGGCGCCCGGCTTGACCTTGGCGATGCCGAGCCACATGCATTCGTAAGTGATGTCGGTCAGGCGGCGCGCCAGGATGGAAGGCTCGCCGATGTAGAACATGCGGCTGGTGTCGCCGTGATAGCCGTCCTTGATGACGGTGATGTCCAGATTGACCACGTCGCCGTTCTTCAACACCTTGTCGCCGGGAATGCCGTGGCAGATCACGTCGTTGACCGAGGTGCAGATCGCTTTCGGGTAGGGCGTATAGCCGGGCGGGCAATAATTGAGCGGCGCGGGAATCGTGTGTTGCACGTTGACCATGTACTCATGGCAAAGACGGTCAAGCTCCCCCGTCGTGATGCCGGCCTTGACGTGGGGCGTGATGTAATCGAGCACTTCGGAGGCAAGCCTGCCAGCCACGCGCATGCCGGCAATGTCTTCGGCGGTTTTAATCGTAATGGTCATAAAATTAACAATCTGTGCGCCAAAGCGGTCGCAATTCTGCTTGATCAAAGGGGAATTATAGTCCAGTGCGGCAATATCCGCCCGTGGAGCAGGGTGGAGGACGGGGTATGATGCCCCGTTCCCAGGAATGCTGTTGGGCTTGAAAGATGCCTCGAAATTAAGGTAGAATCTTGGGTTAGCTTGAAAAGGCTGATTTTTATTTATTTTTTGTAAATCGCGAACGTGCCCAAACACGGGTGCCCGGATGGCGTCGCAAGGCGCAGCAATCCGGGTCACTGGGCAGGTTCAAGACCCAACCCTGGAGAATAGTATGTCCGTCACCATGCGTGAAATGCTGGAAGCCGGTGTCCATTTCGGCCACCAAACCCGTTTCTGGAACCCCAAGATGGCCCCCTTCATTTTCGGCCATCGCAACAAGATCCATATCGTCAACCTGGAAAAGACCCTGGGCATGTACCAGGAGGCGATGAAGTACATCCGTCAACTGGCTTCGAACCGCGGCACGATCCTGATGGTCGGCACCAAGCGCCAAGCCCGTGAAATCATGGCTGCCGAAGCCCAGCGTTGCGGCATGCCCTACGTCGACCAGCGCTGGCTGGGCGGCATGCTGACCAACTTCAAGACCATCAAGACCTCGATCAAGCGCCTGAAGGACATGGAAGCCGCGCTGGAAGACGGCTCTGCCGAAAAGATGAGCAAGAAGGAAGCCCTGATGTTCCAACGCGAAATCGTCAAGCTGCAAAAGGCGATCGGCGGCATCAAGGACATGGGCGGCATCCCTGACGCGATCTTCGTCGTGGACGTCGGCTACCACAAGGGCGCCGTCACCGAAGCCGCCAAGCTGGGCATCCCGGTCATCGGCGTGGTCGATACCAACCACTCGCCCGAAGGCGTCACCTATGTGATCCCGGGTAACGACGACTCTTCCAAGGCCATCACGCTGTACGCCCGCGGCGTCGCCGACGCGATCCTGGAAGGCCGTGCCAACGCCACCAACGACCTGGTTGAAGCAGTCAAGGGCGGCGCCGACGAGTTCGTCGAAGTCGAGCAGGCTTAATAGGAAACACGGTGCGGCAGGGGTGTGGCGCACGGCGCCATGCTCCCCGTATCGGGCAAGAAGGGATGGGGCTACTACTGGTGTCGCCCCATTTTTTTAAGCAAATTTTGAAGAATTCGTGAATTCGGCACCATTCCGGTGTCATCAAGTTAGGAGAGTGATATGGCCGCAATTACTGCAGCACTGGTTGGCGAACTGCGCGCGAAGACCGACGCGCCGATGATGGAATGCAAGAAGGCCCTGACGGAAGCCGAAGGCGATCTGGTCAAGGCTGAAGAAATCCTGCGCGTCAAGCTGGGCACCAAGGCTTCCAAGGCGTCTTCGCGCATCACGGCCGAAGGCGTTGTCGCCGCTTACATCAACGGCGGCGTGGGCGCCCTGATCGAAGTCAACTGCGAAACCGACTTCGTGACCAAGAACGACGATTTCCTGGCTCTGGCAGCCAACAGCGCCAAGCTCGTGGCAGACCACAACCCGGCCGACGTCGCAGCCCTGTCGGCTTTGCCGTTCGACGGCAAGACCATCGACGAAGTGCGCGCCGCCCTGGTCGGCAAGATTGGCGAGAACATGTCGTTCCGCCGCTTCAAGCGTTTCGAAACGACCGGCAAGCTGGTTTCCTACCTGCACGGCACGCGTATCGGCGTCGTGGTGGAATTCGACGGTGCCAATGAGCAAGTCGGCAAGGACGTGGCCATGCACATCGCCGCGATGAAGCCGGTCGCCCTGTCGTCGAACGACGTGCCTGCCGACCTGATCGAAAAAGAGCGTTCGGTCGCTTCGCAAAAGGCTGCCGAATCGGGCAAGCCGGCCGATATCGTGGCCAAGATGGTTGAAGGCTCGGTGCAGAAATACCTGAAGGAAGTGTCGCTGCTGAACCAGGTGTTCGTGCGCGCCGAAGACGGCAAGCAAACCGTCGAGCAAATGCTCAAGGCCAACAACACCACGATCAAGAGCTTCACCATGTTTGTAGTCGGCGAAGGCATTGAGAAAAAGGTGGACGACTTCGCTGCCGAAGTGGCGGCACAGGTCGCCGCCGCAAAGCAGGCGTAATCGACAAAACGGGCCGCAAGGCCCGTTTTTTTAGAGCCTGCTGCAAAGCCTGTGCCAAAACTGGCCCTGGCTTCACAGCAGCCTCTGCGAGGTACGGGAATATTCACAGCCGGCTTGGAGGAGTCGCTCTGGTCTAGTGTAGTGCTTCGCAATTGTTGAGGCCAATGCAGCGAGTCTTTGCGCGCCATGCGGCGTTGCCAATCCGCGCGATACCACGGTATCGCTGTGGTTGCGCGGGGCGGCCATCCGCCTTGCCTGACACGCAAATCCTTCGCCGCATTAGCTGCCCCAATTACGAAGCACTACACTAGCAAGCCCCGTTCAGTTAAGATTCAGCAAACTTCATGACGCTTTGCCATCGTTTGAGTAAACCGGCTGGCTTATTGGAGTTGTATATTTGCAATACACGCAGGACCCACCAGGATCATTTTAGGAGCCCCATCTATGACCAATCCAGCTTACAAACGCGTCCTCCTCAAACTTTCCGGTGAAGCACTGATGGGAGATGATCCCTACGGCATCAATCGCGCCACGATCGAGCGCATGGTGGCCGACGTGACCGAGGTGGCGCGCTTGGGCGTGGAATTGGCGATCGTCATCGGCGCCGGCAATATCTTCCGCGGCGTCGCGCCCGGCGCGCAGGGTATGGACCGCGCCACGGCCGACTATATGGGCATGCTGGCCACGGTCATCAATTCGCTGGCCCTGGCCGATGCCATCCGCCAAGCCGGCAGCACGGCGCGCGTCATGTCGGCCATCGGCATCGAGCAAGTCGTCGAGCCCTATGTTCGGCCGAAGGCCTTGCAATATCTCGAAGAAGGCAAGATCGTCGTTTTCGCTGCCGGCACCGGCAATCCTTTCTTCACCACCGACACTGCTGCGGCCTTGCGCGGTGCGGAAATCGGCGCCGAAATCGTCTTGAAGGCGACCAAGGTCGATGGCGTCTATAGCGCCGACCCGAAGAAAGATCCCGAAGCCACGCGCTATGCGACAATTTCTTTTGATGAGGCAATTGCCAAGCGGCTCCAAGTCATGGATGCTACGGCTTTTGCCTTGTGCCGCGACCAGAAATTGCCGATCAAGGTGTTTTCCATCGTCAAGCCGGGCGCATTGCGTCGCGTCGTCTTGGGCGAGGACGAAGGCACGCTGGTGCACGTGTAAAGTATCAAGTAATACGAGGAGAAGAGTATGTCAGTAGCAGATGTAAAGAAGACCGCCGAGCAGAAGATGCACAAGTCGATCGAGACCTTGAAGGCCGACTTGGCCAAGGTCCGTACCGGCCGCGCCCACGTCGGCATTCTCGACCACGTGATGGTCGATTATTACGGCAATCCCACGGCGCTGAACCAGGTCGCCAACCTGACCCTGATCGATGCGCGCACCATCGGCGTACAGCCTTGGGAAAAGAAGATGCTGCAAGCCGTGGAAAAGGCCATCCGTGAAGCGGACCTTGGCTTGAACCCCGCGACGCAAGGCGACATGATCCGCGTGCCGACCCCGCCTTTGACTGAAGAGCGCCGCAAGGAGATGGTCAAGCTGGTCAAGAGCGAAACCGAGACGGCCAAGGTCGCCATCCGCAACGTGCGCCGCGACGCCAACGAAGGCTTGAAAAAGCTGCTGAAGGACAAGGAATGCTCGGAAGACGACGAGCGCCGCGCCCAGGACGACGTGCAAAAACTGACCGACAAGTTCGTGGCCGAAGCCGACAAGCTGGCTGCGGAAAAAGAAAAGGAATTGATGACGGTGTAAGACTGTCGGGCGGGCGCCGGCCTGGATTGGCGCGCCCGCTTGCAAGCTTCCGCAAGTTGATTCGCCAAAGCAATGCGGCGGTCGTAAATTAGGGTACATTGCCCGGTTTTTTCGAGTTCCTATGACGTCTTCCAGCTCCACTCAAGCGGTACCGGAAATCTACGCGGTGCCGCGCCACATTGCCATGATCATGGATGGCAACGGACGCTGGGCGACCAAGCGTTTCCTGCCTCGCGTGGCCGGACACGTCAAGGGAGTCGAGGCGGTGCGCGGCGTGGTCGAAGCCTGCGCCAAGCGCGGCGTCGAATACCTGACCCTGTTTGCCTTCAGTTCCGAGAATTGGCGCCGGCCCGCCGAAGAAGTGTCGCTCCTGATGCGCCTGTTCGTCACGGCGCTGGAGCGTGAAGTGGGCAAGATGCACGCCAATGGCATCCGCCTGAAAGTCGTGGGCGACTTGAGCCGTTTCGAGCCGAAGCTGCAAGGCATGATCGCCGATGCGATGCAAAAGACCGAGAACAATACGCGATTGACCGTCACGGTATGCGCCAACTACGGCGGACGTTGGGACATCCTGCAGGCCATGGAGAAAATGCTGCGTGACCACCCCGGCATGCAGGCGCCGACCGAGGATGATCTTGCGCCTT
>DASVYZ010000670.1:0-6302 GCA_036391935.1 Burkholderiaceae bacterium
TGAAGCGAAGGATGTGGAACAAAGCCGATGTTTTCCCATGCCGAAGCATCGAGCTGCTGCAACTCGACCATGGCCAGGACCGGGGCATCTTCCGCATCGAAAGCCAGACCCAGCGCCCACTCGAACGCAGCCAGCTCTGCCACGACAGGGTGATCGGGCAGTGTCTCGGCCACATGTTCGGCAAAGCGGTCGCCAAACCAGCGCAGGTTGCGGAATGGCGAAGGGTGAGCGTCGATGTAGCTACGGCACAGGTCGGCGAACACGTCGTCGCCGACATAGGCATAGGTCTTGTCGAAGGCTTCCGCCAGCGCGTCCTTCAAGCGGATGCGGTAGGCATCGTAATAGATCGCCAGCCGTTCGCGTGCCGGCAAGCCGTGGCGCTGGTCGATCAAGTCGGCAATGGCCGGTCGCTCGCGGTCGCCGGCCAGCACGTAATCCTGAAAAGCATCCTGGATTCGCACAAGGCTCATGCGGCGTCCTTTGCGGTTTCCCGCAAATTGCGTGCGGCGATGCCGCGCGTCACGTCGAGTTCGGCCACGAGTTCGGCCAGCGGCGGGATATTGTCGTCGCGTTCTATCATGGTCGCCACATTGCCGAAGCGGCGCACGGCGGCGGCATACAACTCCCAGACCGGATCGACGATCGGGTGATCATGCGTATCGACGATGTAGTCGCCGTGATCGCTATGGCCCGCAAGATGGATTTGCTGCACGCGCCGCACCGGAATCGCCTCAAGGTAATGCAACGGGTCGAAACCGTGATTGACGCAGCTGACATAGATGTTATTGACGTCAAGCAGGATCAGGCTGTCTGCCTCTTCGGCAATCGCGGCGACGAATTCCCATTCGCTCAAGCTGTCTTCGGCGAAAGCGACATAGCTCGACACGTTTTCCAACAGCAGCGGGCGACCGAGAAAATCCTGCACGCGCCGGATGTTTTGCGCCACGTGGCGCACGGTTTCTTCCGTATAGGGCAAGGGGAACAGGTCGTGCAGGTTGCGCCCATGCACCCCAGTCCAGCAGATGTGGTCCGACACCCAGAGCGGTTCGATACGCCGCTCCAGGCGCTTCAATTCAGTGAGATATTCCAGCGAAGGACCGCCCGGGGTGCCGATCGACATCGAAACGCCGTGCATGACCATGGGATAGTCTCGCCGTATCTTGTCGAGCATGGCCAGCGGCTTGCCGCCCGGAACCATATAGTTTTCCGAAAGCGCTTCGAACCAATCCACACGGCAAGGTGCGGCGAGGATCTCGGCGTAGTGCTCGGTACGCAAGCCGAGGCCGAAGCCTGGTGAAGGAACGCGCTGGGAAATCGACATGGATCGACATGGGAATGAGAGAAGAAAAAATCGCCGGCGGTTGCGAAGGAAACGGCCGGCGAACTTGCGGCGGGTGATTACTTGGCGTCGATGACCTTGCCGCCCTTGGCCGTGCATTCCGACGCCTTCAGTGCCAGGAAGCCGTGGCCCTTGCAGCTGTTTTGGCCCTTGCAGGCATTTTCGGCGGTCTTGCAGTCGCCCTTGCCCTTGCAGCTGTTGACGCCCGCGCAGTGCACGGTGTCGTCGCCCGAAGCGGCAGGAGCGGCGGAAGCGGAACCCGAGAGGGCGAGTGCGGCGGCGGCAGCGGCGATCAGTGCACCGGAAGCGATGGCTTGTTTCATTTCGTATCTCCAAAAGGTTGTGGAACGTTTATGGATACTTCCGCCCGCACGGCTTGAGCTGGCTCTTGCGAGCGCAGGCTATTGTGGCAGCATCCAAATCAAAGGTGAAGCAAAGTCAAACCATGAAATCACAGATGTTGCGCAGCGATCAGGTTCATGCCTTCGTCGCAGCAATTTCGGATTGCTTACACGCTGCTGCAAAAATTTTTGCGACGCCCTGTAGATACGCGGCCGAGCCCAACCCGGATTCAGGGAGCTTGGTACACTTACGCGTTGCTACCACATGGCAACAATTGCCAAAAATACAACCACCGCTTTATCAAGGCGTTGGAAACATAAAAGGACATATATGGAGTTGAAAAAGGTGTTCCGCACGTACGGGCCCGCACTGATCGCCGCGCTGGCCGCCACCCTGACATGCCAAGGCGCCGTGGCCGCCGATACCGTCAAGGATGTTCCCTACCCCGGCAAGCTCAATGTCGCCGTCGATCTGCGCGATGCCGCACGCAAGATTTTCACGGTGCACGAGACGATCCCCGTCGCGCCGGGCAACTTTACGCTGCGCTACCCCAAGTGGATTCCCGGCGAGCACGCACCTTCGGGTACGCTGATCGGCGTGACCGCCATGCAGATCAAGGCCGACGGCAAGCCGCTGCCCTGGCGCCGCCAACTGGTCGATATGTTTGCCGTCGACGTGCAAGTGCCGGCCGGCGTCAAGGAATTGACGGTGGACTTCGACTTCCTCTCGCCCGCCGCAGGCGGCGAATTCGGCCAAAGCGCTTCGACTTCGCCGCACTTGGCCGAACTCGAATGGAACCAGGTATTGTTCTATCCGGGAGGCTACAACGTGCGCCGCATCCCCGTGCAAGCCAGCATCCGGCTGCCGCAAGGCTGGCAGTTCGCCACCGCCCTGGAGCATGAAGCCGACAACCCCGACGGCATACGCTTCAAGACCGTCAGCGTCGAACAATTGGTCGATTCGCCGCTCTTCACCGGTGAATATTTCCGCCGTATCGACTTGACCGGCGCCGGCGAGGTGCCGGTGCACCTGAACCTGATCGGCGACCGCCCGGCCAACCTCGAATTGAAGCCGGAACAGATCGCCCAGCACAAGGCGCTGGTGAAGCAAGCCGTGGCCATGTTCGGCGCCCAGCATTACAGCCACTACGACTTCCTGCTCGCCGTGTCGGACAACACCGGCAGCTTCGGCCTGGAACATCATCAATCGAGCGACGACCGCATCGATGCCGATTTCTTCACCGATCCCGAACTCTACCTCGTCGGCGTAGGCCTGCTGCCGCACGAATACGTGCACTCGTGGAATGGCAAGTTCCGCCGCCCGGCCGGCCTCGCCACTTCCGACTACAGCGAGCCGATGAAGGGTGACCTGCTGTGGGTCTATGAAGGCTTGACGCAATACCTTGGCGACGTGCTGACGGCGCGCTCCGGCCTGTGGAGTGCCGAGCAATACCGCGACAATCTCGCCATCGTCGCGGCCGCCATGGACCATGTGCCCGGCCGCGGCTGGCGCCCTCTGCAGGATACGGCCGACATGGCGCAACTGCTTTACTATGAACCCTCGGCGTGGGCGGCGCAGCGGCGCGGCGTCGACTACTATCCCGAGGGCGAACTGCTCTGGCTCGATGTAGATACGCGCATCCGCGAACTGTCGGGCGGCAAGCATACGCTCGACGACTTCCTGCATGCCTTCCACGGCATCGAAAACGGCAGCATGGACGTGCATGCCTATACCTTCGACGATGTGGTCAAGACTCTGCAAGCGGTGCAGCCTTACGATTGGCGCGCCTTCCTGCGCCAGCGCCTCGATACGCGCGAAGTCGGCGCGCCCTTGGACGGCATCGCGCGCGGAGGGTGGAAGCTGGCGTACAGCGACACGCCTTCGCCCGCCTCGCGCGCCAACGACAAGCAAAAGAAGGTGCTGGACCGCAGCCTGTCGATCGGCTTGACCGTGGCCAACGACGACAAGCGCGGCAACGTGAACGACGTACTCTGGGGCAGCCCGGCCTTCGCCGCCGGCATGATTCCAGGCATGATGATCACGGCTGTCAACGGCGAAGCCTATACGCCGGAAATCTTCGATGCGGCGATTGCCGATGCGGCGAAGTCGAAGAAGCCGATTGAGCTTTTGGTGCGCAATACCACGACCTTCCTCACCGTGCGCGTGCCTTACTTCGGCGGACAGGTTTATCCGCACCTGATGCGAGCCGACGGCGAGGACCGCTTGACGGAAATTGTGAAGGCGAAGAGCTAAGCTTCACGCTGCGCTCGTTTCAACCCCGCCGTCCCCGTTTTCACGGAGACGGCGGCAGCGCGCGTTCCGGTTTCAGTGGGAACATCACTCCGTTATTCGTGGTGCCGGCTGCAAACAGAACAGGCCGCATTGCGCGCAATCCCGATGCTGGTCCATTCCATGCCGCGCGCTTCGAGCAGCAGCAGACGCCCGGCCAGGGATTCGCCTATGCCGGCCAGGAGTTTCAAGGCTTCGGCCGCCTGCATCGCGCCGATAATGCCGACCAGCGGCGCGAACACGCCCATGGTCGAACATTGCACTTCCTCGAATTCCTGCTCCGGCGGAAACAGGCAGGCATAACAAGGTGAAGCGTCGTTGCGCGCATCGAATACGCTGATCTGGCCGTCGAAACGGATCGCCGCCCCCGAGACCAGCGGCTTGCGCTGCGCCACGCACGCATTGTTGACGGCGTGGCGCGTGGCGAAGTTGTCGCTGCAATCGAGCACGATGTCGGCCGCGCCCACGAGTTCCAGCAAGCGCTCGCCGGCCGCGCGTTCCTGCAGGGCCGCCACCTCGACTTCGGGATTGATGCGCGCCAGCGCCAGCTTGCCCGATTCCGCCTTTGCCGTACCGACACTTTCCGTGCCGTGCAGGATCTGCCTTTGCAGGTTGGTGAGATCGACCGTGTCGTCATCGACCAGCGTGATCTTGCCCACACCGGCCGAAGCGAGGTAAAGCGCAACGGGCGAGCCGAGTCCGCCGGCGCCGATCACGAGCGCATGCGCCGCCAGCAGCTTTTGCTGGCCTTCGATGCCGATCTCGTCGAGCAGGATATGACGCGAATAACGCAGTAGTTGGTTATCGTTCATGGAAGACATGGCCGGCCCAGGCTGGAAGCAAGCCCGACCATGGGCGCGAGTGTTTATTTTTTGATGTCGGGAACGGGCGCAGGCGGCACGGGCTGCGGTGCCGGCACGGCAGGCACCGCCGCGGGCGCCTCCTTGGCGGCGTCCTTGGCCACTTGCACCGGCTTGCCCTTGAGGTAGTTCAGGGCCTGGGCCAGCTGGAAATCATCCTTGCCGCCGTATTCGAAGGACTTGTGGCGCTTTTCCAGCGCGACGGCATGCGCCTCCTCGTCAGCCTCGTCGATACGCGCCTTGGATGCGAGCTCGCCGCTCTTGTCCTGCTCATTGGTCAGGTGATGCTGCAAGTCGGATTCGCGCACGCGGAAGCCGTTCATGCCGTCGCCATCGGCGAATTCATCGACAGCCACATCGGGCTCGATGCCCTTGGCCTGGATCGAGCGGTCGTTCGGCGTGTAATAGCGCGCCGTGGTCAGGCGCAGCGCAGAACCGTCCGGCAGCGGGTGGATGTTTTGCACCGAGCCTTTGCCGAAGGTACGGCTGCCCATGATGGTGGCGCGCTTGTAGTCCTGCAGCGCACCGGCAACGATTTCGGAAGCCGATGCCGAGCCGGTATTGACCAGCACGACCATGGGCACGTTCTTGATGCCGTCGGGCAAGCGCGACAGCAGATCGCCTTCGCGCGGCGAGCTGTAGGCGCCTCGCGCGTAATAGGTTTCGTTCGCCATGGGCAATTGGCCCTTGGTCGACACCACCACGGCATCTTTTTGCAGGAAGGCGGCCGACACGCCCACGGCTTCCTGCAACACGCCGCCCGGGTCGTTGCGCAAGTCGAGCACGAGGCCCTTCAGCTTGGGTTCCTGGGCATAAATGGCAGTCAGCTTCCTGGCCAGGTCGGTGACAGTCGGCTCTTCGAATTGCGAGACGCGCAGCCAGGCATAGCCCGGCTCGACCACCCTGGACTTGACCGTTTGCATCGTGACTTCCTTGCGGATCACGGGGATCACGAGCGGCTGGTCCACGCCTTCGCGCTTGATGGTCAGGACGATCTTGGTATCGACTTCGCCGCGCATGCGCTTGACGGCATCGTCGAGCGACATGCCATGCACCGGCTCACCGTCGAGATGGGTAATCAAGTCGCCGGCCTTGAGCCCGGCACGGTCGGCGGGGGAATCCTCGATCGGGGAAATGATGCGCACGTAGCCGTCGTCCATGCCGACGACTTCGATGCCCAGGCCGACAAAGCGGCCCTCTATCGACTCGGACAGTTCGCGGTAGGCATTCTTGTCGAGATAGGCCGAGTGCGGGTCGAGCGAATTGACCATGCCCGAAACGGCATTGTCGAGCAGCTTCTTGTCTTCGACCGATTCGACGTAATCGGACTTGATCAAATCGAACACGTCGGAGAGCTTGCGCAACTCCTCGATGGGCAGTGCTGCCTGGGTGTTTCTTTGCGCAAAGGCGTCGAATTGCATCGAACCAGCCACCCCCGCCACCATGCCCAGGCCGATCAGGCCGATATTTTT
>DASVYZ010000671.1:0-2497 GCA_036391935.1 Burkholderiaceae bacterium
ACGCCGGACCAGCAATCCGGCACGCAAATCAGTTTCGATTCCCTGTCCTATCAAGTCAGCTCGTCGGCTTCGGCGGGCATCAGCCGACAAAGCGGCCAGACCGTGGCCGAGTACGGTTCGGACCAGCAAGCCGAGTTTGTCGGCCAAGGCCACATCACCACTGCCGACGGCCGTACCTTCGACTTCCAGATCGAGGTCGATCTGGAGCAGAGCCGGCAAGCCGAGACCGCCGGCAACATCGGTGCGCTGGGCAATGCGCCGGCCCCGTCACCTTCGGACAATGCGGCATCGAATACTGCCTCGGCGGCGCAATCGTCATCCGACCCGATCAACTGGGACGAGATATTGAAGCAATCGAAGGGCTTGATCGATTTGCTCGAATCGATCGGCAAGGTGGCGCAGGCCGATAGCACTGCCAACCCTGCGGCCAATCCCGCCGCTTTGGGCAATACGGCATCCAAGGTCGGGGCCGGTGCTGCAACGCCCGCACAAGGCAGCGCCGCATGGTCCGGCGATGCGCAAAGCCAACGGCAAAATCAGGCCGCAGCCGCGCCAGCCTGATATTTCACCGTGCGCAGGAGGTTGCGTCCGCGACTCCCGGCGCCTCCGCGTTGGGCTACAATTCGGCATCGACTCTCTCATAATGCCTATGCGTAAGTTCCTGGCCGGCTTGGCTATCTCCACCCTTCTGTTCGCATCTATCGCCTCTGCCGAGGACGATCCCGGCCTGGCGGCATTCCGCAATCGTGATTACGCGACGGCGATGACGATCTGGAAGGAGCAGGCTGCCAAGGGTGATGCGCGCGCGCAATCGAGCATCGGCGTGCTTTACGCCAACGGCCTCGGCACGCCGCGCGACGATGCGCAAGCCTTCCACTGGTTTGCCGAAGCGGCCAAGCAGGGCGACTCGAACGGACAATACAACATGGGCGTGATGTCGCGCGATGGCCGTGCCACGCCCAAGGACAGCGTCGAAGCCGTGCGCTGGTTCCGCCTTGCCGCCGCGCAGAACGATTCCAACGCCAAGATCAACCTGGGCGCGGCGTATCGCATGGGCGACGGCGTCCCCAAGGACGCCAAGGAAGCCTATCGCTGGTATCTCGAAGCGGCGAACCAGGGCAATGCCGCGGCGGAATTGCTGGTCGGGCTGCTGCTGCAAAAAGGCGACGGCGTCGAAAAAAACGACAAGGAAGCCCTGCGCTGGTTCCGCATGGCCGCCGACCGCGGCTTCTACGATGCGCAATACGAAGTCGGCGTCATCTACGAAAACGGCTGGGGCGTGAGCAAGGATGAAAAGGAAGCGGCGCGCTGGTACAAGATGGCTGCCACCTTCGGCTATGCCAAGGCGCAGGACAAGCTCGGCTTGATGGAACTCGAAGGCCGCGGTGTCGCGAAGAATGAACAGGACGGCATCAAGCAGCTGACGCAGGCCGCAGCCCAGGGCTTGCCGGCGGCGCAGTTCGATCTGGGCCGCAGCTATGCTGCCGGCCGCGGCGTCGCGAAAGACGAGAAGGAAGGGGCGCGTTGGCTACGCAAGGCGGCCGACCAGGGCAATGCGGAGGCGCAATTCATGCTTGGCGCGATGTATGCCGACGGGCGCGGCGTCGACAAGGACGAAAAGGAAGCGGCCAATCTGACCCGCAAGGCCGCCGATCAAGGCCTGGCCGGAGCGCAAAGCGCCCTGGGCGCCATGTATGCCAACGGCCAGGGTGTGGCCAGGAGCGACCGCGATTCCGTGCATTGGTACCAGCTCGCCGCGGCGCAAGGCGACCCTGACGCGGAAAACAACCTGGGCTGGAGCTATCGCGAAGGCGTCGGCATAGAAAAGGATGCGGCCAAGGCGGCGGTGTGGTTCCACAGTTCGGCGCTTCAAGGCAATGCTTACGGCCAGCTCTCATTGGGTCAGCTCTATCGGACCGGCCTGGGTTTGGAAGCCAACGCCGTGCTGGCCTATGCCTGGATCGATCTCGCAGCCAAGGGCGGCGACCCCGATGCTCCCAAGGAGCGCGATGCCCTTGCCAAGAGCATGAAGCCGGCGGATCTGGCGCGCGCGCGCAAGCTGTCGGCGGCGTGGAAGGTTGGGGCGCCGATTGTCGATGCCGGGGCTGCGGTCAAGAAATAGGCCGGCGGCCGCATAATAGGAAGCCGAGTCCGCGGCCCGTGCCCGGCAGGCGCCGTGCTTAACATCTGATCGAGCTGCTGTGTGCGAAGTACGAAATCGTCGGCGAAGCAATCAAGACGTCCCTACATCGGCAATCCATTCCCGCAAATATTGGCGTGCCACTGCCGGGAGCACGGACGAGCGCGGCATGTTTCATATGGATTTGCCGGGCCATTTGATTCGAATCAGTCCCTGCTTCAGCGTCTTCCGACGCGGACTTGTCCGTACTATCATGCCGGCAGCGCCGGACACGGCACCGGGCCGCATCTTCGTTGTGCGCCCAGCATGGGCGCAATCTTGGAGGTGAAAGTCCTCTCGCAAGCTGGCCACAGCGAG
>DASVYZ010000672.1:0-13393 GCA_036391935.1 Burkholderiaceae bacterium
TGCCCAGCGCGCTGGCTTCGATCAGGTTCTGCCCGCCCAGGGGCAGGAGGCTGCCGCCGATATAGGCCACGTCGCAGGCGGCGTAATAGGTGAACATCTCGCCCATCGAATCGCCCAAAAGCACTTTCACCTCGGACGGCACGCTGCCTTCGTCCATGGCGGAACGGCGTACCATGGATAAGCCGTGCGAGGCAACCAGGCGCGCCACGTCGTTGAAACGCTGGGGATGACGCGGCACGATGGCGAGCAGGGCGTCGCCCAGGTCGATCTCGCGCAAGGCATCGAGGATCATCGCCTCTTCGCCGTCGCGCGTGCTGGCGCACAAGAGCACGGGGCGCTTGCCGAAGTGGCCGCGCAGGGCTTCGCCGTCGTCTTGCGCATTGGCAGGCGGTTCGACGTCGAATTTGATCGAGCCGGTGACGTGGGTATTACGCGCGCCGAGTGAAGACAATCGCGCCGCATCGGCCGCCGTCTGGGCCGCCACGCATGAGAGCGAGCGCGCCGCTTCTCCCATCAGCGTCGCCATGCGCTGGCCGCGCGCCAGCGAGCGCTCCGACAGGCGCGCATTGACCAGGGCCACCGGCACGCCGCTGCGCACGCATTGCGCCACCACATTGGGCCAGACCTCGGTCTCCATCAAGATGCACACCTGAGGCGAAAAATGCTTGAGGAAGCGCGCCACCATGCCGGCTATGTCATAGGGCAGGTAGCATTGCACCACGCGCGTGGCATAGCTGGCAAACAAGGCCTTGCCGGTCGCACGCCCGGTCGGCGTCATGTGGGTCAGGAGGATGACATGCTCGGGGTAATGGCGCAGCAAGGCATCGACCAACGGTTCGGCCGCGCGCGTCTCGCCGACCGAGACCGCATGCACCCACAGTACGGGCTTGCGCCGCTCGCCATACGACGGCCCCTTGTAGAAACCGAGACGCTCGCCGATATCGCGCCGATAGCCGGGCTCCTTGCGTCCGCGCCACCACAGGCGCAACAGCACCAGCGGCAGCGCCACGCGCCACGCGAGGCTGTATAGAAATCTCATCACACGAGCTGGCGCCCCGTCAGGCGCGTAAGGATGGCCAGCGGGCTGGCCTCGGGGTGGTATTGCTGGTCCGCCGCGAGATGCAGGGTCTGCTCCATCATGTATTGGCCCGACATCACCGCATGCGAAGTCTGGTCGGAAAAGCAGACCCAGACCGAGCCGGCGGCGAAGGGCATGGTCACCTGCGGGGCATTTTGCTGGTAATCCATGTCGGACTTCATGCCGTCATGCAGTTGCAGCATCAAATGGTCGTATTCGCTGCGCAGCGACTTGGTCACGTGCAGCATGTTGAGCACCTTGGCCTGCCAGGCTGAATACGGCTTGGCGCGCGGCAGGAAGCGGCGCGCCACCTGCTCGAACGGTTCGCCGACGCGCCACACGCGCGGCGTGCCTTCGGGATTGAGATTGGCAAACACGCGCAAGATGCGCTCGCCGTAATTCGGGCGCGAGGGAAAGGCATCGACATGCAGGCGCCTATCGTCGGCACGCCAGGATTGCGTGCGGCTCTCCACTTGCATGGGGCGGAAACTGGTTGGCGCCAGGCGCAGCGCATCCATGTAGCGCGGCAGGACGGCATCGATCAGCGAGCGCGCCTGTTTGCGGAAGCGCGCGATCATCGCGGCCAGCTGCGCCTGCGCGGCGGCGTCGCCGACGGCGCCTTTCAAATTCCCCTTGGCATCAAGGCTGATATTGCGCGACTTGGGATCGCGCACGGCCGGGTCGAGGAAGCGCTTTTCACTTTCCTTGAGTTCGAACGCCAGGCGGGGGAAATACAAAACTTTGCCGGCTTCGAGCGCAGCGATCCAGTCGGCGTGGACCACCTCGGGCTGCCAGCTGGCGCTGTCGATTTCAACGATTTGCTGTTCCATGCCGGTATTATCCACGATACGGAAGCGCCCGGCACAGCCTCAGGCGGTTAACAAATTATCAACCGCTGCGATCACTTCGGCAGCCACAGGCGGCATACCTTTATCGCCCAGATTGACGATATTGGGCGACCAATTCCCCTCGGTCTTCCAGCGCGGCGAATCGCCATAGATTTCCACCGTAGGCCGGCAATACGCCGCCGCCACATGAGTCAACCCGGTATCGACCCCGACCACGAGCGCCGCACGCTGGGCCAGCAAAATCGCCTCCATCAGCGGCAGCCTTGGCAGCACGATGGCACCCGGCATCTGCTGCTGCAGCGTTTGCGCCGCCTTGCATTCTTCCTCGCTGCCCCAGGGCAGCAGCACAGGCAGCTTGCGCGCCTGCAAGTGACGCCCCAGCGCCACCCAATTCTGTTGCTGCCATTGCTTGGCGGCGCGCGCCGTGCCATGGAAGAACACGGCATAGGGCGATTCGGGCAACCACGCTGACGACGTAGCACGCGTCGAGGGCGGTGCCAGGTTGAACTCGGGCGGCTTATGGTCGATCGCATAACCCATGGCCTTGGCCGCCACCGTGCGTGCACGTTCCACCGCATGCAGGCGCAAGCCCACCGGCACGCTCAAGTCGTGGAACACGCGCGAGATCGGCTCGTAGCCCGAGCCTTCGGTGGCATTGCCCAAGCCGACGCGCCGCCCGCCTACGGTCAGGCGCGCCAGCCGCATGACGACGGCGGTCTTGAGCAAACCCTGCGTATCGAATACGTAGTCGTAAGCGTCTTCCTGCAGCTGGCGGTAGAACTCGCGCATTTCGGCACGCGTGGTGCGCAATAGCAAACCCTTGCGCCACCTGCGCAAGGCAAACGGGATTACCCTGCGCACGGCGCCGTTCAAGCCCACCAGTTCGGTATAGCCCTCTTCGACCACCCAATCTATCGTGGCGTCGGGGTAAAAGCGATGGATGTCGGCGACCATGGGCATGTTATGCACCACGTCGCCGAGCGACGATACGCGGACGATCAGTATCTTCAAGACGTGCTGAGCCTTACGTAAATGAATTGAGGGCTTTGCACTTGCTACATCCCTCACCCCCAGCCCCTCGCCCGCAGGCGGGAGAGGGGAGCTTCGTGTCTTGAATGGCTGTCAGCCATTCAAGATATTTTCAAAAGGGCAATGCCGCGTCGCTCTTGGCCGCCAGGATCACGCGCTTGAACTCGGCCTGGATGCGATCGAGCGCCGCCTGCGTTTCGCCTTCGAAGCGCATCACCACCACCGGCGTGGTGTTGGATGAACGCGCCAGGCCGAAACCGTCCGGGTATTCCACGCGCAAGCCGTCGATGGTGACAACGCGGTCGGCGCCGGGGAATTCGGCGGTCTCCTGCAGTTGCGCGATCAGGCTGAAGTTCTCGCCATCCTTCAAGGGCAATTGCAATTCCGGTGTCGACGAGGATTGCGGCAGCGCGTTCAGCACAGCCGAAGGATCTTGCACGCGCGAGAGCAATTCCAGCATGCGTGCGCCGGCATACATGCCGTCGTCGAAGCCATACCAGCGGTCCTTGAAGAAAACATGACCGCTCATCTCGCCGCCCAGCGGGGCGCCGGTTTCGCGCATCTTGGCCTTGACCAGCGAGTGTCCGGTTTTCCACATCAGCGGCTTGCCGCCGCGCGCGCTGATCCAGCCGTCGAGGTGGCGCGTGCACTTGACGTCGTACAGGATGTCGCCGCCGGCATGGCGCGTCAGCACGTCTTCGGCGAACAGCATCAATTGGCGGTCGGGATAGATGATCTGGCCGTCCTTGGTCACAACACCGAGGCGGTCGCCGTCGCCGTCGAAGGCCAGGCCGATTTCCGAAGGGCCATCCTTGAGCGCGCGGATCAGGTCTTGCAGGTTTTCCGGGTGGGCGGGGTCGGGGTGGTGGTTGGGGAAGCTGCCATCGACTTCGCAGAACAGCTCTTCGACTTCGCAGCCCATGCCGCGATACAATGCACCGGCGAAGGCGCCGGCCACGCCGTTGCCGCAATCGACGGCGATCTTCATCGGACGCGCCAGCTTGACGTCGCCGATGATGCGCGACAGATAGGCTTCGCGGATGTCGTGCGTGCGGTGGCTGCCCTTGCCGTGCGTATAGTCTTCGGCCTGGATCGCCTTGTACAAGGACTGGATCGCATCGCCATAGATGGCTTCGCCGGCCAGCACCATCTTGAAACCGTTGTAGTCGGGCGGATTGTGGCTGCCCGTGACCATGATGCCGGATTTGGCGTCGAGCACATGCGTGCCGAAATACACCATGGGCGTGGCGACGATGCCGAGGTCGATCACGTCGACACCGGCGTCCTGCAAGCCCTGGGCCAGCGCGCTGGTCAATTCGGGACCGGAGAGCCGGCCATCCTTGCCGATGACGACGGTACGCTCGCCTTTCTTTACGGCGGCACTGCCGAAAGCATGGCCGATCTTGCGTGCGATCGATGCGTCGAGGGTCTTGCCCACGATCCCGCGTATGTCATAAGCCTTGAAGATACCTTGAGTGAGAGTCAGCATGGCAATGTCAATATAAAGTAAAAGAAATCGGTTGAAGCCGGGCCGCACTCAGCACGCAGGCTTCATTTCTTGCGCCGGCGCATTTTCATCCAGCGCGGCGACTTGAAACGCACGATGCGCGAATAGAGCCAGACATAGGAGGTCACGAACAACAGGCAGCACAGAATCAACACGAAGCTGTGGCTCCAGAACATCGTCGCCGGCGCCACGGCCATCAGGGATAGCCCCCACAGGTAAGGCGAAGTCAGGGAATTGCCCCGCGTTAATGCGCGCGCATCATGCCGCCCCACCGCCCACAACACCAGGCGCCGGAAAATCAAGCTGTGCAAGTGTATACCGTCAGGCATGCTGGCGGGGCGTCCGCGCAGGAAGATACGACGATAGATTGAAAACAAAGTTTCAAATACCGGATAAATCAATAACAGCGCGGCATACCAGGTCGAGACTTGCGGGTTGCGCATGACCAACATGATCGACAATTCGCCGAGCATGAAACCAAGGAAATAGGCGCCGCCGTCGCCGAGAAAGATCAGGCCGGCCGGGTAATTCCAGATCAGGAAACCGGCCGTCGCACCGGCCACCATCAGCGAAGCCACGACGATGAACTGGTCGTTGACTTGCAGGCCGACGTAGCCGAGCGAGAGGAACATGCAGATCGACACCACGGATGCCAGGCCGTTGAAGCCGTCGATGATATTGACCGCGTTGGCGATACCGGCCACCGCCAGCACGGTGAAGGGCAGCGAAATCCAGATGCCGGAGAGCAACAGCTTATAGGAAAAAATGCCGTCGATATGTTCGACGCGCGCATCGAGCAGCCACCAGCCCATGGCGGCGGCGCACATCGTCAACAAGAGCCGGCGCAAGGGGCTGACCTTGCCGGTAAAGTCTTCGACAATGCCGCCGGCGAAGGCGATGGATGAGCACAGCAGCATGGCCAGGATCGTGTCGCCGATGGCCGGCGCGCGCTGCCGCGTGGCCAGGCCAGTCAACACCACGGCGAAAAAGATGCCCACCCCGCCTATGCGGGGTACGACGTGGGCATGGACTTTCTGCACGCCTGAGAGATCCGAATCGAGCGCGGCGCCATGATGCTTGGCTTGCTTGATCAGATACAGCGTGACGAAGACCGAAATGACGAAACTGATAAGGAAGGAATTCATGGATGGATTGTCGGCTTGTCGGCTAAGCCGCAGCCTCCCTGCGGATGAAGGATGTACAGGTCTTGATCACGACGTAGCATATCGGCAGCGTCGCCAAGGTCAAGCCGAAGCCGAATACCGTGGCGCCGCCGAATATCAGGAAAGGCAGCGCCAGCAGCGCCCAAGACAGGACATGCATCGCGGCGATTCCCGTCAATTTGGGCGAACCCGTGGCCAGCGCGAGCGATGCATAGACCGACTGGATGCCGCTCATCATGAAAAACAGCTGGCAGCCAAGATAGGTCAGGCCGTCGAATTGCATGCCCGGCAGCAATCCGGGCCGCGCGGCGCGCACCAGCGCCACCGCGATCATCACGGCAAAGCCAGCGCCCACGCACAGGGTGGAGAGAAATCTTGCCCGCGACACGATGGCGCCGGCGTTGCCGTCTACCCAGTCCTTGGAGGTCGCGGAGAAAAACGCGGCGCTGAGAATCGATGCCAACAGCACCGGTATCGACGCGACGCGCTGGGAAATCAGATAGCTCGGCACCGCGCCGATACCGGCCAGGAGTGCGATCAACTGCGCGTCGAGGCCGGTGATGATGAAGCCTGAGATGGTGATGGACGCGAAAGGCTTGGACTCGCGCATGACCGACACGTAGTTGGCCCAAGTCTGTTTCGCCCAACCCTGCCGCGGCGCCGTCACGGCGGACCGGACGCGGCGCAGCAGGTGCCCCGCGAGCAAAGCGCTGACGACGAATGCGGCCAGGCAGGCGCAGAACCACGCGGCCGCGATGCCGGCCAATCCGAACGGCATGGTGCCTTGAACCGCCAGCACCAGGAACAGGATGTGCACCACGGAAAAGCCGGTCGTAATGGCGCGATCCCAGTCGGGCCGCCCGTAGGCATTGCAGACGATGCCGTTGCGCATGGACAGCAGGCGGATCGGGAATCCGGCCATGATGAGGAGCAGCACCGACAAATGCGTCTCCGTACTGGCAACGATGCGAGGGTAAACATAGCCCAGCGAAATGCCGGCCAACACGATCGTGGTGAACGCGAGATACCCGTTGTAAGCGTCGCGCGCCTCCAGGTAGGACATGAATTGCCGGTCGCGCGACGAACCGGACGCAAACACCAGGCGCCGCACCAGGATGCTGGGCAAACCGAGCGAAATCAATTGCGGCACGCTCCATAGCCCGATCATCGTCAACCACACGCCGGCCTGGACTTTGCCCAACTTGGCCACCACGATAGGCGCAATGACGAGCGTCAGGGAAAACTCGCTGACGGCCATGACGCCGGAGAGCAGAATCGCTTTGAATTGCGGCGACCGCGCAAGACGGTTGAGCGAGGCCGTCAACGAGGGCGGCATGCTGCGGAGGAGGTGGGCCGACGCATCATGTTCAGAACCGTTTCAGCACACCCGCAACGAGCACGCCGAGATTGCCCATGGTCGATTGGCTGTAGACGCCGGAGCGCGCCAGAGAAACCAGGCGCGGCATGAACCACTGGTGGCGCGCGGCGGCAAAACGGTCGAGAATCTCCCGGTTCTCCGGCGTCATGAACGCGCGCAATTTCTGCAAGGCCGCGATATTGCGGTCGTTCCAGTGGCGATTCCCGCCGCGCAGCATGGTGCGGATGCGCACCATGCGCGTCGCCCAACTGGCGTTCATTCCCACCTGGTTTTGTTCGTGCTGGCGGTAACGCAGCGAGGGGCGCGTATCGTAATAGACATTGCCGCCGCACCCGGTCACGGCGAGATAGGTCCACCAATCATGTGCCAGCACGCCGATATCCTTGCCGGCCGCCTGCAGCAGCCGGCGCGCGGCCTGGTTGAACACCATCGTATTGCCGGCGCCCAGGTTCTGGATCAGGGCATTGGCAAAACTCGCGGGCTTGGTGAAAAGCGGCGAATAGCCGATGACACCGTTGTGCGCGTCGACCAGCTGGGTGCGCGAGCAATAGAGCGCGGGCACGTCGGCAGGCTGCGCATCGAGCCAGGCCGTCGCGCGGGACAGCTTGTCGGCGTCCCAGATGTCGTCCTGGTCCGAGTAGGCGAAATAGTCGGCCACTATCCCTTCATTGCAGGCGAGCGTCAGGAAATTGACGGCGGATCCGCGCGCCGGGCCGGCTTGAATGTCGAGCCGCGACGCCCCCCATGCAGCCTGATAGCCCGTCAGTATGTCGCGCGTTGCGTCGGTTGAGCCGTCATCGGAGGCCCATACCTGCCAATTGGTATGGGACTGGGCGGCAAACGAATCGAGCTGGTCGGCCAGGAAGCGCTGGCCGAAGTAGGTACACAACAGGATCGCGACGTTTGCCCCGGCAGGATCGCGTGCCGGCAAGCGGCCGGACCAACATACAGAGGCCGGACCCGACGGCTCCAGCGGCCCCTGCGGCTTCGAAGGCACATCGCCGCGCACTTCCTCATAGAGCGAAGCCCCCTGCTCCGCGCCGGCATCAAGCAATTGTGTCGCTTCCATCAAGTGTCAACCCCTGCCACCCCAACCTGTCCCGGATACCCATGCGGCCTAAGCGCGCACTACCGTCAATCGCTGCAAACCCGTCCAGCGTGCATGCGGCGCCAGCCGGATGGGTTCGATGATCGCGCCAGCCTCGACACAGACAAAGCCGAGATAGTCATCGGCGCGCATATCGGTCAGACGGCCAGCTTTTTCCGCCCCGGGGTTCCAGACGACGATATCGCGGAACCCGCTCTGGCTAACCGATATTTTACGTGCTCTATCGGCCAAGAGAACCGGATTTTTTACCGCGGGATAGATGCGGTCCACCTCGCCATCGAACCGCAGCAGCGCCTCCTTCTGCATCGCAGCAATCCCTCCCTTGGCTTGATCGATAAAGTCCGCGTGCTGCAATCCCTCGATTCCCGATGTCGTCAAGTCGGACACCTGTAGATACGTGTGCAACGCGGCGCAGCATTCCCAGGCCTCGTCGGACGGATTGTGTATGGTCAGCGTCTCCTGAAGCGCGAGCCCCGCCACGGCAATCTCCAGCGTCAACTCGAAGCGGTGCGGCCAAACCATGGCGCCAAGGTCGCTATTATCCAAACAATAACGTGCCACGGCACGGCCGGCCTCGACTCCGGCAAAGACGGGGCGCCATGGCAGAACCCGGGCAAAGCCATGGCGCTTGCCGGAACCACGCTCGCCGAATTGCGGAAAAATTACCGGTACGCCGCCACGAATCGCGCTGCCGGCGCCGCATTGCGAAAGCTCGCTCAGGAACAATGCGGGTTCGCCGGACGCGGGAGTCCAGGACAGCAAATGCGCGCCATGGTCGGCCACCAGCGCGACGGCACCATCCGGGCTGCGCAATTCCGTCACCTCCATGCCTTGCCATTGCTTGCGCATTAACGATTCTCCAACACTTTCCGATATAAGGCCACATAGGAACGGGCCATGTGATCCACCGTAAAGAGCGTATCGAAACGCTCGCGGGCGCCGCGTCCCATTTGTTCCGCCAGCGCGGCATCGTCGGCCAGACGCCGCATCGCGGCGCGCAACGCCGCCGGGTCATTGGGCGGGGTCACAATGCCCGTGACGCCGTCGATGTTGACGTAACTGCTACCGGTGCCGATTTCGCAAGAGATCAGGGGTTTGCCGAACATCGCCCCTTCCAGCAAGGTGATTCCGAACGCCTCCGAACGCAAATGGGAAGGGAACACGACCCCGCGGCACAGCGCCAGCAGCGCAATTTTATCTTCATCGGGCACGGCTCCGACGAATTTCACGTTGGTCAGGCCAAGGCGCGCCGCTTGCCGCTTCAATTCCGCCTCCATCGGCCCCGCGCCGGCGATGACGACCGGGACAGGGCTGCCGGCGCAGGCCTCGAGCAGGATATGCAGGCCCTTGTAGTAGCGCAGCACGCCGACGAACAGGAAAAACGCGGGACCGGCCTCCCTGCGCCAATGCTCAAGCCGCGCCGCATCGGGCCGCGCATATCCGGCCTCATCGAGTCCCAGCGGTATGACCGCGATCTTGTCGCGGTAGCGTTGCAGCAAAGGACTGCTTTCGACGTAATTGGGCGAAGTCGGCGCCACTGCCTTGACCTTGGCGAAAAAGCGGCGCATGAGCGGTGCATAGGCGTATTTGAGCGTGCGCTGGCGCACCACGTCGGAATGGTAGGTCAGCAGGGCAGGCTTGCCGCTTCCGGCCATCAGGTGCAACAGGTCGCCGAACGGCCAGGGGTAGTGGTAATGGATCAGGTCCGCCTGCGCGGCCTCTTTGCGAAACAAGGGAAGCGCACTGAAGGAGATCGGCGTCGATGCGGCTTCCCATTGAGTCTGGGCGCGCACGATGGCCGTGCCGCCCTCGTCCAGGAAAGGCAGTTCCGCGCCATGCGGGCTCAAGGTGAAAACCCGGTTTGTGCAACCCAACTTGCCGGTGCCGCTGCTCAACTGGCGGATGACCTGCTCCACCCCGCCGTACGAATCGGGGTAGTAGGTCTTGAAAACGTGAAGTATGCGCATCGAATTCTTATCGTTGAAACTGCTCCCTGCGTGCACGCGGCACGCCTTCCCGACCGTCCCTTCCGGCCGGGTTCCCGCGCCAGGCGCGGCTCCTTCCAATTCCGAAAAATGCGCCCAGGCCGCTATCTTTCTCCGAGCGCCTTCCTGTAAATTGCCAGCGTTTCCATGGCGCAGCGGCGCCAGGTGAATTGCCGGGAGCGCTGCAGGCCTGCCTTGGCCAGATGGCCGTGCAGCGCATCGTCCTCGATCAAGGTACGCATGTGCTGCGCGATCTTCATGTCGTCCAGCGGTTCGCACAGGATGCCGGCATTGCCGACCACTTCGGGCAGCGAGGCGCGATTGGAAGCGATCACGGGAACGGCGCACGCCATCGCCTCGAGCGGCGGCAGGCCGAAGCCTTCATACAGCGAAGGGTAGACGAACATGCGCGCCCCGGAATACAGCTTGGGCAAATCTTCCTGCTGGACGTAGCCGGTCAGCCGCACTTCGTCGCGCGCGATCATCTGGCGCAACTTGTCGGTCATCATGCTTTCCCCCCAGCCGCGCATCCCGGTGATCACAAGCGGATAGCGGCGCTTGAGCGTGTCGGGCAACTGGTCGAAGGCGGCAATCAGCGAAACGAGGTTCTTGCGCGGTTCGAGCGTGGCCACGGCCAGGATATAGCGCCCATATTGCAGGCGGTAGCGGTCCAGGAACGTTGTGCAATGTTCCGCCGCATAGGGCCGGAATTCGGTGGAGACGCCGAGCAGCGTTGTGCTGATGCGGTTTTCGGCAACGCCGTAATGGTTGATGACCTCGCGCCTGACGAATTCCGAATCGACCAGAATGTGAGCGGCCGACTTCAAGGTTTCGGGCATGATGCGGTTCATCTCGCGCACGCGCTCCGGCGGATGGGTTTCCGGAAAGCGCAGCCACGATAAGTCGTGCACCGTGACCACGGTGGGGCCACGGAAACGGTAGGACATGAAATTGGGTTCGTGATACAGCTCGACGCCGTGACGCTTGATGCCGCGCGAGAACGTTTGCTGCAGCAGCAGCCGCTTGACCACATAAGGGCGCGGAACAAGGTGCTTGAAGACGGTCTTGGCCGCCTCCATGCCAGGCAGGTTCATCGCCCGCAGTTCCCGGCTCCAGGATGCGCCATAAAACAGCCAGGGCGAAAGGCGCATGTCCTGCATCTCTCGCACCAGATTGTAGGCGTATTGGCCTATGCCGGTCAGCGGCGAGAGCATGGCGACGGCATTGATGGCAACACGCATATCCTCGATGCGCGGAGGTTGCCCTTCAACTCGCGCGTCGTCGCGCCATGCGGCATCCGGCTGGAATGTATGAAAATCGGTATTCAATGCAATCCTTAATGTGATCCTCAATGTGACCGTTTTGCCGTATCGAACATCCATTGCAAGGTTTGCGGCAAGGAAATTGACGCCTGCTCCCCTATCAGGCTCACCAGACGCTCGCGCGAACCAACCAGGGTTTTCACCTCCGACACGCGCACAAAGCTTTGGTTCACTCTGACATCGATTTCGTAGCCTGCAATATCGCGCATCATGGCGATCACGTCGCGCAAGGCATAAGCGCGCCCGCTGCAGACATTGACGGTCTGTCCGGCGCTATCGGCCGCCAGCAATTGGCGATAGATGCGCGCCACGTCGCGCACATCGGAAAAATCGCGTTCGACATCGAGATTGCCGAGTTCGATCGCGCGTTCGCCGCGCACGAAATGCGACACGATCTTGGGCACGAGAAAACGCGCATCCTGACCGGCGCCGGTGTAATTGAAAGGCCGGGTCACGACTATCGGCAGTCGATCGGCGTAGGACGCGACCATGTGTTCCATGGCCAGCTTGCTCGCGGCGTAGTGATTCACCGGTTGCGGCGCCTGCGTTTCGAAGAGCACGCCGCCGGCGTTGCCATAGACGTTGGCGCTGCTGGCCACCAGCACACGGCGCAGCGCCAGCTTCGCATCGAGCAGCGCCTGCAGCAGGTTGGCCGTGCCCACCGTATTGACGCGATAAAACTCGGCCACATCGGCATGTTGCACGAAGCTGATGGCCGCCAGATGCACCGCGTAGTCGGGCCGCACAGCCTCGACCACGGCGCGGCAATTCGCACTGTCGGTCAGATCGAGCCGGACTTCATGTTCCGCCGGGTCGGCCATCACCGCACCGACGACCCGGCAGCCGGCCTGTTCCAGTTCGGCCCTGACATAGGCGCCGGTGAAGCCGCGCGCCCCTGTCAGCAATACCGTTGCGCCCGTGAAATCAGAAGGAGAAGCCAATCTCGTTTCTCCGCAAATCGGCCTGCACCATCATGTCGCACAACTGCTCAAGCGTGGTCTCGGCTTTCCAGCCCAGCTTGGCACGTGCGTGCGCCGCATCGCCGATCAATTGCTCAACCTCGGCCGGACGATAGAACTTCGGATTGACGCGCACCAGGGTCTTGCCGCTGGCGTCGTCGATGCCGATTTCCTCTTCCCCGCGCCCCTTCCAGCTCAGATGGATGCCGACCGCCTTGAATGCCATGCCGACGAAGTCGCGCACGGTCTCGCTGCGCCCGGTGGCAAGCACGAAGGTGTCGGGCTCATCGGCCTGCAGCATACGCCACATGCCTTCCACGTATTCGCGGGCAAAGCCCCAGTCGCGCCGGGCGTCCATATTGCCGAGCTCAAGCACGTCTTGCCGGCCCAGCCTGATCTTGGCCACCGAATCCGTGATCTTGCGCGTGACGAATTCGCGCCCGCGCAAGGGCGACTCGTGATTGAACAGGATGCCGCTGCAACCGAAAATGCCGTAAGACTCGCGGTAATTGATCGTCATCCAGTGTGCGTAGAGCTTGGCCACGCCGTAGGGGCTGCGCGGGTAGAACGGCGTGCTCTCGACTTGCGGAATCGCCTGCACCTTGCCGAACATTTCCGAAGTCGATGCCTGGTAAAAACGTATCTTCGGGTTGGTCAGGCGGATCGCCTCGAGCATGTTGACCGCGCCCACGCCGGTGATCTCGGCCGTGGTGATGGGCTGGTCGAAGGAGACGCCGACGAAGCTTTGCGCCGCCAGGTTGTAGACCTCGGTCGCGCCGGTGGTTTGCAGCAAGCGAATGCTCGCGCTCAGGTCGGTCAGGTCGTACTCGACCAGGTGCAGGTTCGAATCCTTGTCGATACCCAATTCTTCAATGCGCCAGAAGTTGACCGAGCTGGTGCGGCGATACGTACCGTAAACCGTGTAGCCTTTCTTCAGCAGAAGTTCGGCGAGATAGGCACCGTCCTGGCCTGTGATACCAGTGATGATCGCGATGTTGGAAGTAGTCATTTTTTGG
>DASVYZ010000673.1:0-4265 GCA_036391935.1 Burkholderiaceae bacterium
CGCGGTCTTGATCGAGCACGGCCTGCTGAAGCGCTCGGGCCACCAGCATAGGGACACCAGGGGCGCTCCCCTGCGCGTATATGAATTTACTCACCGTGTGGAGGATTGATGGGAATCGTGGAGAGGTATTGCCGGGCGACGCAGTCGTCCAACTTGATGGACGACGCGCAGCACCACAGCACGGAGGCGCTGGCCGCGGTGGCGCTTTCCGATCTGGGCATCAACGGGATAGGCAACCTGCTGTTCCGCGTGAAGTATGCCAATGACGCGACGAGCTACCACCGGCTGGCCGCGAAGTGGGAGGCCATCGTGATCGGGAAAGCGGCCAACCGCAAATGGCCCAGCCACGTGCCGCCGAAAAAGGTGGCGCAACTGGCGCTGGCGCATTTTTTGAACGACGTGTGCCGGGGCTGTTCAGGCAAGGGGCATCTGCCGATCAACGGCGCCCCTGTCCTGTCCGACGAGCCTTGCCCCGTGTGCGACGGGCGCGGGACGGTGGACGTGGATTGCGAACGCCGGCTGGAGGATTATGTGCGGGATATGGTGGAATCCTTGAACGAGATGGTGCGGCATGCGGGGGCGCTGGCTTTGCGGAAGCTGGCTGGAGCGATGGAAGTATAGGGGCTTCCAGTGCCTTTACGCCGATTGGCGCGCGTTGCGGCCGATGAGAACGCCCGGCGGCATGCCGCGCTGGCCGGACAGCGGTGGCCTGACCGCTTGTCCGGCCTGCGCGACTATTGGGAAGCCGCCGCCGCGGATTTGGTCTGATGTCCCTGCAGGAAGGGGCCGCAGTCGGCCGCATTGTCGCTCAGCACCTGGCTGATTTTCGCTGCGTCGCTCGCCCACTTCTTGTCGACGGCATTGAGGGCCGGCAGCGACTTGGCGTCGACTGCGGGGGCCGTTGCCGGCTTGGGGCTATAGGCCTTGGCCACGTAGGCTTGATAGCCGCTGATTTCACTGTCGATGCGCATGCGTATGGTCACCAGTGCGCTACGCACATAGCCGGCCTGCTGCGAAAGTTGCCGCATTTGCTCGGCTTGCAGCGATTTGTCGTAGTCCGTGGAGGTTGCCAGCTTGGAGGTGGCTTGCGCGTTTGCGTAGTTGGCGGCGAGCGGCGCGAGCTTGTTGACGCAGGCGGCGGCGGTTTTATTGAACATATCCTCGAGGCCGGTGTTTTGCGCGAAGATGCCGCTCATGGCGTCGCCCAGGCGCTTGTTTACCGCATCGCGCGTGGTCTGGTCGGCCGTGTCGTTGGTCCCGCTGAAGTAGCCGTCGGCCAGGGTGGTGGCGAGCAGTTGCAATGCATTGCTGTTGTATTGCAGGCCCGGCAGCACGGACATGACGGCTAGCGGCGCGTTCAGGTCATTGCCGGCGCCCGCATCGGGCATCGCACCTACCGTTGCCGGGACGATCGAGCTCATCAAGGGGCTGGCTTGCGCATCCTGTATGTTTTTCTGCATCGCCGCCAGTTTTTCCGGTTCGTTGATGTTGAGGTTTTGCATCAACTGATTGGTGATGTTGGCCTTGAGTAGAATGCGGTTGGCCGCATCCAGGCCGGGATCGGCAACCAGGTGGATCGCGGACTGTGCTTCCTGCATGCCGGAGATGGCGCTGCAGGCGTCATCGTAGACGATCATGTCGCTCACGGCTTTTTGCATGCTGTATTTGTCTAGTTTGGCGGACCGGGCCGTGCTGATTTTGGAGTAGATTTCGGCCTGCACCTGGGTGATGCCGGCCGCGATAACGGTGGCGGTGAGGTTGTAGAAATAATCTTGATTCATTTCCGCGCGATAGCCGCCGAGGATGCCCGCGGTTGCGGCCAGGTTCTTGGCGCCGCGCTCGCCGAACAAGGGGCCGAGTATGCCGGCCACCGTGGAACCGATGCCCAGATCGAAATTACCATTGGCCTGGGTCAGGAACAGCATGCGCTTGTAGGATTCGCAGCGCATGTCGGCGGCTTGCTTGATGCGGTCCTGGATGTTGTTGCGCAAAGTTTCCGTGCCGTGCTCGTTGAACGCCGTGTAGGCGTATTCATATTTTCCGTCGATGCTCATGTTGGACCAGTCGAGCCCTGCCGCCCGCGCGATGCGTTTGCCTTCGTAATTCGGGTCGAGCATGTAGAGCAGGTTGATCGGCTCGATTTTCTGGGGTGAAATTACGGATTCGGTGCCAGCCACACCATCCGTGGTGGGTGTCCATGAATGCTCGCTTTCAGCCAGCCCGGGATCAGGATTGCTTTTTTCTTTACCTGGCATAAAGGGGCTGACGCCGCTACCGAGGTTGTTCGCGCAACCTGTGGTCAGAAGCAAGATGGAGAAAATCAGTATAAAGCGAAACGTGCGCATGGATGGAATCCCCTTTTTTCTCAACCGGTGTCAACCGTAATTAGGTAATACGATTTTTCTTTGCCGTTCTTTTCTGGGCCGCTGGGAGTAGGGAAGACGAGAGGGAGGACGAGCGACACCCGCGACATGATGACCAGGCATCGTCGGCACGGTGGCAAACACCCTCAAATGCAAGGAACCTCCCTGGCTCCACGAGCAAGCGAATTCTCATGAAACGCCCTGCGGCAGCTTGAGTGCGGGCTTGAATTTTTGTTTTATGAGAATGGTGATGACCATGCTCGCATGACGGTGTTGTTGTTTCAACCTGTCAAATCTGACAGGTGACTTCCTGTTACCCGATCTGGGGGCGAGTCAAATCGCAAGGCCCCTCATCGGATCGCCACCCGCCCATTCCCGCTCCCTGTGCCCCTACGCCGGGCGCCCCTATGCCGGGCGCCCCTATAGAGAGCCATGCGCTTGCCGGCGCGGGTCGTTTCGTCGGCGGAAAGCATGCTTTCCGAAACTTCGGCTCCGCCGCCTGCGGGGGAGGGGTGTCAAGGCATCGCGACCGCGCCCTGTCTTTACGTCAAACTTTCGCGGGCTCTGCGCACCACCGCCGCCACATGCCGCGCATGGCCGCTGTGAAGTGCCCGGCGAAGCGCGGCGCATTGAAAACGGGCGAGGCTAGTACCTGCGGGCGCAAGCCGGTGCGCAGTTGCGACAGGGCTGGCAGGTCCGCGGCGCGGGTTGCGGCTTGCTGCAGGTAGGCGTCGCGCGATTCGGCAATCCAATCGCCCAGGCCGGCGTTGTGCAGCAGCGATGCGCCTTGGCGCGCGATCATGCGCCTGCCTTGCAGCGTCAGGACCGGCACGCCCATCCATAGCGCTTCGGCCGTCGTGGTGCCGCCGGTGTAGGGGAAGGGGTCGAGCGCGATGTCGGCTTCGTTGTAGGCGGCGAGGTATTGCAGGCGCGGGCTGGCGCCTTCGATGCGCAGGCGCCCGGGCGCGATGCCGTGCGCCGCGAATTGGCTGCGCACGCGTTCGTCGATCGCGGCCTGGCCGAGTTGTTTGGCCTTGAGGAACAGCCTGCTGCCGGGCGTGGCGTGCAGGATGGCGGCCCATAGCGCCACCACCTCGGGGCCCATCTTTCCCAGGTTGTTGAAGCAGGCGAAGGTGATGTGGCCGTTGCGCAAGGCGGGCAGGGTGCCGGGCGCGACCGCGGCATCGGGCGGGGTGAAGCACAGCCGCGTCTCGGGCAGGCGCCAGATTGTTTCGGTGAAGTCGGACTCGTCGCTCTCCGGCACGCTCCAGGGATCGGCGATGAGGTAGTCGATTTCCTGGACGCCGGTGGTGGCGAAGTAGCCGAGCCAGCTTGCCTGGATGGGCGCGGGCTTCCAGGCGAATACAGGCAGGCGGTTGTGTGCGGTGTGGCCGGAGAGGTCGATCAGGATGTCGATGCCGTCGCTGTGGATGCGCTGGGCCACGTGCGCGTCGGTCAGGGGCGAGACGTCGAGCCAGGACGCGCAGTGCCGCTTGATGCGCTCGGTGACGCCGTCGACGCTCGGGGTGTTCGAATAGACGGACAGATGCAGCTCGTCGCTGTGCCTGTCGGCGAGGGCTTGCAGGACGTTGTCGATGAAGTAGCCGACGGGGTGGGCTTTGAGATCGCCCGAGACGAAGCCGATGCGCAGCTGGCGTGCCGGGTCTTTGTGCGCCGTCCCATGCGGAAATGGTGTTGCGCGTCGCGTGACGATGGCGCCGTAGAATGCGGCGCGTTGTGTGTGCGCAGCGGCGTCGGCGGATTGGCTCAGGTCGAGATAGTTTTCGGCGAAGAGCAGATTGTCGTGGGCGTCGAGCAGATCCGGATTCAGGGCGAGCGCTTGCCGCGATTGGTCAATCACTTGCGCCGTATCGCCGAGTTCGCTCAGCACGTTGGCCAGGG
>DASVYZ010000674.1:0-8706 GCA_036391935.1 Burkholderiaceae bacterium
GTCTGCGCATCGATGCCAAGGCCGACACCGTCAACTTCAATGTGGTGCGTGCGGTCACGGAAAGCGACAACGAGCGTAGCGTGCTCGATCATCTCGCCGAAGACCGCTGGTGCAGCGAATTCCCGGCGCTGTTGCGCGCGCTCGAGGCGCAAGGCATACGCATGAACGTGACGCGCCATCTGGCGGCCGGCGAATTGCCTGTGCAATTTGTCGATGCCGCCAAGCTCCCGGCATTTGCCGACGAGGAAGACGCAACAAGCCATCAACAAGCGAACACCATGTCGAGACCCTTGCCATGAAACCACCCGTCAACCGCTGGCTGGCCGACCTGGAGCGGCTGTTGCCGATCCGCTCGCAATTCGTGGTCTCCGGCGCCATACGCGACAGCTTCATCGTGACCATGGCTTCCGGTGCGGCGCTGGTGCCCTTGATCCGCGCCGCCTGGGAAACCTTGAAAAAGCGCGGCTACCGCTTCTTCCTGGTCTACGATCCGGCCGACGGCTTGCGCGTCTATCCCGATGAGCCGGCGGAGCGCGAGCTGGCTACACGGCTGTTCGATCTCAAGTTGTCGAACGGCTGCCAGCCGGTGAGCCTGGAGACGCTGGCCGGCATCATGAAGCGGTTGAGTACGGAACGCGAAGTGCGGTGCGCCCTGGTGGTCGATTTCGCTTCGCGCATGACGCGCGAGGCCCAGCACTTGAGCGAAGGCGAGCATCGCTTCTTCGTCGCCGCCGAGAAGCAATCGCTTGCCGCCGCGCCGATCGTGCCGTCGCCCTCCGTGCCGCCGCAGCCGGTGCCCGAAGGGGCAACGAATTCGCCGCAATTCAATCCGGTGCTGTACCTGGTCAATCGCGCACAGGATTTGCCTTCGTGGTTCACGCTCGACAGCGAGCGCGTGGCCAGCCTCATCATCGGCAAGCCCGATTTCGAAACCCGGCAAGCCGCGGCGCTGCAGTTGGCGCCGCTGTTCCTCGGCTACGCCGAAGCGAACGAGGCGGCACGCCAGCAATTCCTCAAGAATTTTTCCAACGGCACCGAAGGCATGCCCTTGACGGCGCTGGCCGACATCGCGGAGCTGGCCGATCGCCAGCGCCTGGGCATCGGCGATATCGACGATGCGGTGCGCTGCTACAAGGTCGGTGCGCTCGACAACCCATGGCGCAAGGATTATCTGCGCGAAAAGATCCGCGACGCGCAAGCCTTCATCGAAGACCGCGTCAAGGGCCAGCATCCGGCCGTGGTCAAGACCTTGGACATCTTGAAGCGCTCGGTCATGGGCTTGACGGGGGCGCAGGCACGTTCCGGCGGCAGCCGTCCGCGCGGCGTGCTGTTTTTCGCCGGCCCGACCGGCGTCGGCAAGACCGAGCTGGCCAAGACCTTGACGCAACTGGTGTTCGGCGACGAACGTGCCTATTTGCGCTTCGATATGAGCGAATTCGCCGAAGAGCATACCAGTGCGCGCCTGCTCGGCGCGCCGCCGGGCTACGTCGGTTTCGATGCCGGCGGCGAATTGACCAATGCCGTGCGGCAGAAGCCGTTTTCCGTGGTGCTGTTCGATGAAATCGAAAAGGCCCATCCGCGCATACTCGATAAATTCCTGCAAATCCTGGAAGACGGCCGCCTGACCGATGGGCGCGGCGATACGGCTTACTTTTCCGAAACCATCCTGGTGTTCACTTCCAACCTCGGTATCTACGTCGACGACGAGCGCGGCGGCCGCGTGCAGAACGTGCGCCCTGGCGACGCCTATGAAACGGTGGAAGCCAAGGTGCGCGAGGCGATCGGCAATTACTTCAAGTTCAAGCTGTCGCGCCCCGAGCTGTTGAACCGCATCGGCGACAATATCGTGGTGTTCGACTTTATTTCCCGCGAAGTGGCCGAGCGCATCTTCGATGGCATGCTGTCCAATGTCGCGCGTCGCCTGTTCGAGGAGTTCAAGGTCAGGCTCAGCATGCCTGCAGCGGTGCGGCAGGCCTTGCTCGACCGTTGCGCGCGCGACTTGAGCAATGGCGGGCGCGGCATCGGCAACCAGCTCGAATCCTGCTTCATCAATCCCTTGTCGCGCGCCTTGTTCGAACTCGATATCGAAGGCAAGCAGACGCTGGCCGTGACCGGCTTGAGCGAAACCGACAAGGTGGTCAGCCTGAGCGTGCAGGCCGCATGAAGATTGCCGTCAACAAGGCCCATTTCCCGGTGACGGTGCTGGGACCGGGGCGGCGTATCGGCATCTGGGTGCAGGGTTGCGGCATAGGCTGCAAGGGTTGCATCTCGCGCGATACCTGGTCCAGGGATGCCGGGAGCGAAACCACGGTGGCGCGCCTGCTGACCTGGTGCCGGGAGGTGGCGGGCGATGCATTCGACGGCGTGACGATTTCGGGCGGCGAGCCGTTCGACCAGCCCGCGGCACTTTCCGCTTTGCTTGATGGCCTGGCCCATTGGCGCGAATCCCTTGCCTCGGACTTCGACATCCTGTGCTATTCCGGCTACCCCTTGGCCAAGCTGCAGAGGAAGCATGCGCGCCTGCTGCAAAAGCTCGATGCCTTGATTCCCGAACCCTTTGTGGAAAATCTTCCGATGTCCCGTCTCTGGCGCGGCTCGGCCAATCAACCCCTGGTCGTGCTAACCGAGCGCGGCAAGCGCAAATACTCGGCGCACGTGGACGCCGCCGCGGCCGAAGCGGGCAAGCAGATGCAGATCATGGTTGAAGGCTCCAAAGTCTGGTTCGTCGGCATTCCGGCGCGCGGCGATATGCAGGCGCTGGAAGATTCCTGCCGCGAGCGGGGCATCGCCTTCGAGCGCGCCAGTTGGAGGCAATAGGCGTGGGAGTCGATTACATCCGCCGCTGCCCGAGCTGCGGCACGGAAAACGCGCCGCAAATCATGCGCTGTGCCTGCGGCGCCATGCTGGCGGGATTGGACTTGAGCTTGCCGGCCGGGGCGCGCGCCGCTGCGCCTGCGGCAAGGCCCGAATCTTCCACGCCAGGCGCTCCCGTCATCTGCCGGCATGACGATTGCGGCCAGAGCAACCCGCCGGGCACTGCGGTCTGTCTTTACTGCAACCGGCCCGCCGATGCCGGCCTGGCGTTGACGCAACAGGCCGCCAGCCTGCTCAAATTGCCCGCGGCACTCGCTGCGCGCTACCGCATCGAGCGCCACTTGCCGACACGGGGTGCCGAGGCGGAGGTGCTGCTGGTGCGCGAAGCCGCTGGCGGTCCCTTGCGTGTGGCGAAAATCTACCGGCACGGCATCCTGCCCGATGCCGAAGTGCTGCAACGCATGACGCGTGTCGATCCGGCGCATTGCGTTGTGGTTCTGCAGTCCGGCGTGTCGGATGGCTATGCCTACGAATTGATGGAATTCTGCGAGCACGGTTCGCTGCGCGAGTTCCTGCCGCGCCTGGGCGAGGATTCCACGGGCAAAGCGACTGCCGCACTGATCGCCGAACTGGCAACCGCCATCGAAGCCGTGCATGCGGCCGGCTTGCTGCATCGCGACCTCAAGCCGGAAAACATCCTGATCCGCAGCGTGCAGCCGCTCGACCTGGTCTTGACCGACTTCGGTACCGCTTCGCTGCTCGACGCCACCCAACGCTTTACCGGCGTGGCGCGCACCTTGCCCTATGCCTCGCCGGAGAGCCTGTCGGGCGTGATCGACGGCAAGGCAGACTATTGGTCGCTCGGCATGATTATTCTCGAAGCCCTGCAGGGCAGGCATCCGTTCGCGGGCCTCTCCGACGCGGTGATCCTGCATCACCTGACGACGCGCAGCATCGATCTGGCGCCGGTCGCCGACCGCAATTTGCGCAAGCTGTTGCGCGGCCTGTTGCTGCGCGACCCCAAGCAGCGCTGGGGCGGCGCGGAAATCCGCCGCTGGCTGGCCGGGGATGCGAGCCTGGCGGAACCGAGCGAGCCCGGCGCCGCCGGCGGTTTTCGCGAACCCTATCACGTCGGACAGGAAATCTGCCACAGCAACGAGCAACTGGCCGTCGCGCTGGCGCGCAATTGGCGGATCGGCGTCGGCGACATGGCCAACGGCTTGTTGCTGTCATGGTTCCGCGACGTGCAAAAAGACCAGAACGCCATCCGCGTGCTGCTCGGCTTGCGCAACGACAGCAAGATGCCGCTCGATACGCAATTGCTCACCTTCATCCTTCATCTGGCGCCCGGCATTCCGCCGGTCTGGCGCGGCGAATCGATCGAGTTGCCGGCCATTCTCGAACGTGCCGACAAGGCTTTGCGCGGCGACGAGGCGGCCGGGCAGTGGCTCGACAAGCTGTATCAATACCGCGTGCTCGAATGCTACGCCGCCGCCGGCAATGCCGACGTGGCCGACATCGTGCGGCGCTGGAACAAGGCCTGCGACCGCTTCGACGAGGCCTGGGCCGCAGGCCAGCAAAAGATCAATGCCAAGGCGCCGGCGCGCGGCCCCGACGAGGTCGTCAACATCGATCAACTGATGTACGGCAATGCCAGCCTCGGCGTGCCTGCCCCGGCCGATATGCATGCACGCCTGCTGGCCGGCGCCTACGATGCGCAGTGGGCGGATAGGCAGCGCAAGCGCCTGCTGGCCGAGCTGGCGCAACTGACGGCGTATTGCCCGTGGTTTGCCGACCTGGGCGACCCGCGCACGATGGATGCGCCCGATTTGCTGGTGCTGGAAGCGTTGCTGCCTGAAGCGCGCAAGGTGCGCGACAGGGTGCAAAAGTCGAAGGAGAGGGCGCAGGATGCCTCGCGCGAGGAATTGCAATCGGCCAGGCATGATTTGGCCGTGGCCACGCAAACCCTGCGCAGCGCGGCCAGGGGCAACCTGATGCTGGCCGATTCGGTGCTGGCCGTGCGTGCGCAGATCGACGCCTACATCGATCTTGTCGTGCGCATCAAGTCGTCGCAGCGCGCCGAGCCCGATTGGCAAGCCATGAAGAAGGCCGCTGCGCGCAACGAACCCGTCATCAGGCATTTGAGCTTGCTGACCGACCGCCTGGCCGAGCGGCAGGAGGCAAACGTCGGCTTCTTCGGTATCGAGGCGCTGGGTTTGGCCGCGGCGGCATCGGTAATGTTGCCGTTTTTCCTGAGAAGCGAGCCGATTTATCTGCTGGCGGCGGCATTTGCCGGCCTGCTGGCCTGGCGCGTCGTGCCGGTGTATTGGATGATGCGCAAGATCAATCGGCTTGCAGAAAAGCTGGCGACCTGACCCTGACCCGACGCCGACGACCGGATATCAGCCGCTTAGCCTTGCGGGGCCGGCGGACCTTTCAACTCCACCACGTTGCCTTCCGGGTCCGTGATGTAGATCGATGGCCCTTCGCCTTCGGCACCATAGCGCGAAGCCGTGGGCGCGGCTTGCACGTCATGCTGCGCCAGGTGGAGGCGGATGGCTTGCTCATCGAATGGCTCGATGCGGAAGCAGAAATGATCGAGGTTGCGTCCCTCGGCGCCGGGAGCGGCGCCGCCCATCTTGCCGAGCTTGCCGTCGACCGGGACGAGGTCGACCAAGGAACTGCCGGCGCGCAGTTGTACCAGGCCGATCTCGTCCTGGCGCCGCTCGATGCTGCAGCCGAGCACGTCCGTGTAGAAAGCGATTACCCTGTCCAGGTCGATGACGCGCAGGACGAGATGATCGATTTCGCGAATATGAATCATGGGTAACCTGACAAGACACGTTTTGCACCAGTATAGTGCAAAAACGTCAAGGGCATGGGATGCGGACTTTCGTCAAGCCCCCATCCATGCTATCCTTGCGAACTTTCCAAGGGTAAGGGCGCTCTACATCAGGGCAATGTACGCCGCGATCCGACTTCAGTCGTGAACGTCCCGGGGCCGGTCCCGCACGGCTCGCTCGAACCACTCGCAAGACCATGAACACAATCTCCGACGCTTTTGCCGCGCAAAAGCGAACAGAAGCCGTATTGCGCGAAACCGCAGTCGATGCCGCTCCGTCCCAGGAGCCGCGCGGTCGTGTACTGCTGCCCGATTTGATCAAGGCTGGAGCGGCGCAAATTATCGCCTGGCATCACTTCTGCCTGTTCGGTCCCATGTCCGACGCCGCCTGGTGGTATGCGCCGGCGTTGTTCAAGTGGCTGGCCAACAATGGCAAGCTCAGCGTGCAGTGCTTCCTGGTGATGGGCGGCTTCATGGCTGCCGCGGCCTTGTTGCCCGGCGGCTCCAAGCCGTGGACGGCGCCGCGCCTGGCCGAATGGCCCGGCATCGTGTGGCGCCGTTACAAACGCCTGGCCAAGGTGTATTTCATCGGCTTGGCGGCAGCCATCGCTTGCGCCTACATTGCGCGCACCATGGTCGACGAGCCTTCCACGCCTGCCGCCCCCGATCTGTATGCCATCGTGGCCCACCTG
The DNA here is from genome assembly GCA_036391935.1 of Burkholderiaceae bacterium. Lineage (GTDB taxonomy): Bacteria > Pseudomonadota > Gammaproteobacteria > Burkholderiales > Burkholderiaceae_D > PKWO01. Next base: position 6,349 of record DASVYZ010000674.1, read on the forward strand.
TTCTTTGCCCAGGACGTGCTCGGCGTGCCCGCGCTGACGGCCGGCGCCTGGTATGTGGCGATCGACTTGCAGCTCTATGCCTTGCTGGCGCTGCTGTGCGTGTTGTCGGCGGGCCTCGCATCCGGGCGCTCGGTGCGTTCCGTGCGCTATATCGCGCTGGGCCTGGTGGTTTGCCTGGGCCTGTCTTCGCTGCTGCTGTTCAATCGCGACCACGACCTGGAAATCTGGGGCATCTACTTCTTCGGCTCCTACAGCCTCGGCATCGCGGCGCACTGGGTGTCGCGTCTCCCGGGCTTGCGCAAACGCGTCTGGTTGTGCGTGATGATGGGCGCTTGCGTCACGGCGCTATTGGTCGAGTGGCGCAGCCGCATTGCCGTCAGCGCACTGACGGCTTGTGCCTTGGTGCTGTTCGGCACCTATCGCACCGCTGCGAAGAACTGGTTCGTGTCGCTGGTGGGCTACCTCTCGCGCATTTCCTTCCCGCTGTTCGTGCTGCACTATCCGGTTTTGATGCTGGTCGGCGCGATTGTGGGTGCGAATTGGGATGACGATCCGGCCGCCAACATGACGGGTTTGCTCGTCGCCTGGAGTGTGGCGATGGCTGCCGCGTCCGCCGTGGCTGCCTGGTTCGATCCGGTTGCCTCGCGCGGCAGTGCGCCGGTGTTGGCCCGCTGGCTGCGCATGTCCGGCCTGGCGCAAGTCTGATCCTGGCGCCGCCACAGGTAGCGTGTTGCGCTACCTTGCCGAATTTGCTGTCGCCGCTGCGGCAGCTTCCTTATGATCTTCCTGCATCGCACGGCGGCACCAAGGGAATTTTTCACAATCCAATCCGGTGATACCTCACGGAACTTGCCAAACGCGATCGCTACAATTGTTTGTGCAGTCAAAACAAGAAGAGGGACACCATGAAAGAAAACGGCATCGCCTTTGTCGTTCAGCGGGCGGGGAAGGACAGGCGCAGCGGGGAGCTGCTTGAACCGCCTTACATGACGGATGAGGGGATGGTACTGTTCGACCGGCGCAGCCACGAAGACCGGCGTAACGGGATCATGCCGCCGCTAATGGGCGGCATCGATCCGCATGCGTACGGGCATGGTACGCAAAAGCGCTGATCTGTTTTACCAGGAAGCCGGCAGATTGCGCTTCAGTTCGATACTGCGGCGCGTGATCTCGACGTAGCCGCCGGCCGTCAAATCCTTGAGAATCTTGCTCACCATCTCGCGTGAACAACCGATGCGGCTGGCCATTTCCTGCTGGGTCAGCGGTTCCATGATCATGCGCCGGCCATCGACGTTCTCGGCCAGGTCGTTCAACAATTGCGTCAGGCGGCCGTAGACATCGAGCAGCGCCAGGCCCTTGAGGTTGCGCGTCACCAGTCGGGCGCGGCGGATCAGCTTGCCCATCAGCGAAAACACGAAATCGGGGTGGGTGCGCAGGAAATTGCGGAAATCCTGCATGCGCACCACGGCCAGGTTGACCGGTTCGAGCGCCATCACCGAGGCGGAGCGGAAGCCGGGCTCGAGCGCCATTTCGCCGAAATATTCGCCCGCTTTCAAGGTCGCCATGATGACTTCATTGCCCTCGTTATCGGCCAGGAAGACCTTGACCATGCCTGAAATCAGGAAATACACGCTATCGCTATCGTCGCCTTCATTGATGATGATGGCGTGGCGCGGGAAGCTGCGCACGACGGCGAGTTCCGCCAAATCTTCCGCCTCCTGCGGATTCATGTCCGTGACGACAAGTGGAATTTTCACCTGATTCATGCTTTCGGTTAAGACAATGCGGATATTCTCGCACGCTTATTTCCGCATGACCATAATTCTTGTATAGATGACGCGTTCTATTGCAATGATGCAATGAAATGTCGCATAAGCGGCACGGCAGAAAAGAGACGTGGGTGTCGGCGCTGATGTCGGCGCTGGTGTTGGAGTGGGCGCCGGCGTCGGAGTCGGTGCCGGCACGGCGTATTGGTTCGAATGCAGGTTGACCGGCCCCGGCATCGGGGGGCGGTGTAGGTTGCGCCGCCGCCGGCCCAGATGTCGGCAGTCCCGTTAGTGCCTGCCACGGTCGCGGTGATGGAATCCGTCGAGCGCAATCTGCCCGTCAATCCCAGATTGACGCTGCCCGATACGCAACACCATATTCTTCAGGTATCGATGAAGCTCACATCGGCAAAGGGAGCCACGTGCAATGTTCCGCGGAAGAGTGGTTAAAGCCGGCTTCCCGAGTCTCGATTTGTTGTTTGCCGTCAACAGAGAAAGTCAGGCGAGATTGTGAGAGGGCCGTGCGATCAAACAAGGCACGTTTGTGCTACTGCATGAGCTTGGCACGATCACGCAAAAAAATTCAAGACAC
>DASVYZ010000675.1:0-2148 GCA_036391935.1 Burkholderiaceae bacterium
GGGCACCCGATGCGGGCGACAAGCTGGTCGCGCTCGCCGAGAGCTTCAAGGGGGGCGCCAAGGCCCAGGTCGAAGACCTCGAGTGGCGCAAGAGCACGGTCCAGGAGCGCCTCACCCATGCGCTGGTGCGCGGCATCACCACCTATATCGTCGAGGATACCGAAGAGGCGCGCCTTGAGGCTGCGCAGCCGGTGGAAGTGATCGAAGGCCCGCTGATGGACGGCATGAACGTGGTGGGCGACTTGTTCGGTGCGGGCAAGATGTTCCTGCCGCAGGTAGTGAAGTCCGCCCGCGTGATGAAGCAGGCCGTGGCGCACCTCATTCCCTATATCGAGGCGGAAAAGGCCAGGTCCGGCAACACCCAGGCCAAAGGCAAGATCGTGATGGCCACCGTGAAGGGCGACGTGCACGACATCGGCAAGAACATCGTTTCGGTGGTCTTGCAATGCAATAACTTCGAAGTCGTCAACATGGGCGTGATGGTGCCGTGTTCGGAGATTCTGGCCAAGGCCAAGGCCGAGAATGCCGACATCATCGGCCTCTCCGGCCTGATCACGCCGTCGCTCGAAGAGATGGCTCACGTGGCCAAGGAAATGCAGCGCGACCCGCATTTTCGCATGCTCAAGATTCCGCTTTTGATCGGCGGCGCCACCACCAGCCGCGCCCACACGGCGGTCAAGATCGCACAGAATTATGAAGGCCCGGTGGTATACGTGCCCGACGCTTCGCGCTCGGTGTCGGTCGCGCAATCGCTGTTGACGCCGGATCAGCGCGAGCAATATGTGGCTGAAGTGGCCGCCGATTACGATCGTTTGCGCACGCTGCACGCCAACAAAAAGGCGGTGCCGATGCTGAGCCTGGCCGCCGCGCGCGCCAACAAGGCCAGACTGGCGTTCGACAAGGTGGCGAAACCCAAATTCATCGGCCGCCGCGTATTCAAGAATGTCGATTTGGGCAGTCTGGCCGAGTATATCGACTGGGGGCCGTTCTTCCAGACCTGGGATCTGGCCGGCCCGTTCCCGGCCATCCTGAAGGATGAGGTGGTCGGCGAATCGGCCAGCAAGGTCTATGAAGAAGGGCGCGCGCTGCTGAAGAAAGTAATCGAAGGCCGCTGGCTTACCGCCAATGGCGTGATCGCGCTTCTACCGGCCAACACGGTCAATGACGACGACATCGAGATTTACATGGACGAGTCGCGCAGCCACGTCGCCTTCACCTATTACGGCGTGCGCCAGCAAACCGAGAAGCCCGTGATCGACGGCGCGGCGCGGCCCAACCAATGCCTGGCCGATTTCATCGCACCGAAGGAGTCCGGCGTGGCCGACTATATCGGCATGTTCGCCGTTACGGCGGGTCTCGGTATCGAGAAACATGAAAAGCGCTTCGAAGATGCGCACGACGATTATTCCTCGATCATGCTCAAGTCGCTGGCCGACCGCCTTGCCGAGGCATTTGCCGAATACCTGCACGAGCGCGTGCGTACCGATCTCTGGGGCTACGCCGCGGACGAACACTTGAGCAAGGAGGAGTTGATCAAGGAAAGCTATAGCGGCATCCGCCCCGCGCCGGGATACCCGGCTTGCCCGGAACATACCGTCAAGGCCGACATGTTCAGGCAATTGCAATGCGAAGAGATCGGCATGCACTTGACGGAATCGTTTGCCATGGCGCCGGGCGCATCGGTCTCGGGCTTTTATTTCGCCCATCCCGAGTCGAAATACTTCAACGTCGGCAAGATCGGCGAGGATCAGGCGGACGATATGGCCAGGCGGCGCGGCGTGGCCAAGGAAGACGTGGAACGTTGGCTGGCGCCAAACTTGAGCTGAGCCTTGTCCGAGCGCGGTCTGCAGGGAATTTGATGTGAATCAAGGGGGCGGAGCGATTGCCGCAGGGTTCCCGCCGGCCTTGATTTAGGTCAAAAAAATAAACCGGCCGCTTCCTACACTGGAGCTTGCCCGGCACCGAAGTTTCCTCCCGGAAGGCCGGAAGTTAAACGACTTTTGGCTTGTGGAGACATATCATGAATCAGTACAAGCAACCCACCAAGGAGCAAGTTCGGCAGTATTTGAACCGGCGCATCGAACAAAGGACACCATTGCCCGACAAGCAGCAAATCCGGCGCGAACTGGGATTGGTCCTGATCGATGC
>DASVYZ010000676.1:0-2705 GCA_036391935.1 Burkholderiaceae bacterium
GATTCACCGCACTCTATGGTGCGCACATGGAAAAGGAAGAAGGCAATATCGCGCCCATGGCCAAGCGTTTGTTCAGCGACGAACAAATGCGGCAACTGGGCAATGCCATGCGCAAGCGCCGCAACATCAGTTAGGAAAACAATGAACCCCGCCATCGCCGACCTGCGCCTCGAATACAGCCGCGCCTCGCTGACCGAAACCGATACCGATCCCGATCCCATCAAACAATTTGCCAACTGGTTCGAAGAGGCACGCAAGGCCGAAGTGCCGGAAGCCAATGCCATGAGCGTATCAACCGTGGACGCGAACGGGCGTCCGTCGTCGCGCATCCTGCTGATCAAGGATTTCGGTCCCGAAGGTTTTACCTGGTTCACCAATTACCACAGCCGCAAAGGCTATGATCTCGGGATCAATCCCTATGCCGCCCTGCTGTTCTTCTGGATTCCGCTCGAGCGCCAGGTGCGTATCGAAGGCGCGGTCGAGCGCGTGCCGGCTGCCGAAAGCGAAGCCTATTTCAACAGCCGGCCGGTAGGCAGCCGCCTGGGTGCCATCGCTTCAAGGCAAAGCGAAACCATCGCCGACCGCCTGACCCTGGAAGAGCAATATCAGGCGGCGAAAAAACAGTACGGCGACCATCCCAAGCGCCCCGAGCACTGGGGTGGCTACCGCCTCGTGCCTGACAACATCGAATTCTGGCAAGGCCGGCCGTCGCGGCTGCATGACCGGATCCAGTACCTGAAGCAGGACGGCGGCTGGATTCGCCGGCGCCTGCAACCCTGAAGGCAGGGCAGCAACCGGCGACGGTTCGTCGCTCACCGACGCCAAAACACATTTGCGCGTCATGATGCAATAATGCGGTTCCCGATTCGTCCTCGGACGGACACCACACCCGCATTGGACTTCCATGACCGACAGCAAACCCGCCGACGGCGCAGCGGCACCCAGGTTTTCCGGCTACCAGTTACTTGTAGTCGTCGTGCTGGCCCTGCTGCAATTTTCCATCATCCTCGACTTCGTGCTGATGGCGCCCCTGGGCGCCGTGATCATGCCCACCTTGGGCATCAGCCCCCGGCAATTCGGCTTGGTGGTCTCGGCCTATGCCTTCGCTGCCGGCGCCTCGGGCTTGCTGACCGCGGGCTTCGCCGACCGTTTCGACCGCAAGAAACTCCTGCTGTTTTTCTACTGCGGCTTCCTGTTGGGCACGGTATGGTGCGGCCTGGCACAGAGTTTCGAATCACTGCTTGCAGCGCGCGTGTTTACCGGCATCTTCGGCGGCGTGATCGGCTCGATCGTGATGGCAATCATGACGGACCTGTTTCCTCCTGCCATGCGCGGCCGCGTCATGGGCGCGATCCAGTCGGCATTCGGTGCAAGCCAGGTGCTCGGCCTGCCGATCGGACTCTACCTGTCCAACCTTTGGAGCTGGCACATGCCCTTCCTGGCCATGGCAGCTTTCGGCCTGCTGGTCGGCCTGTTCGTCGCGGCGACGCTGCGGCCGGTCAACGCCCACCTGAGCATGAAGCAGGAGCGCAGCCCGTGGGCCCACTTGCTTCATACCGTTACCGACCGGCGTCACACGACCGCTTTCGTCGCCGTATGCTTCCTCGCTACGGGTGGCTACATGCTGATGCCGTTTTCCAGCGCCTACATGGCAAACAACATCGGCATCGGCTTGCAGAAACTGCCTGTGATCTACTTCACCACAGGTTTCTTCACCATCTTCTTCGGTCCCCTGATAGGCATGGCCGCCGATGCACTGGGCAAGTTTCGCGTATTCGTATTCGGCGCGGCACTGTCGATCACGATGGTGTTGGTCTATACCCATTTGCCTCCGGTTACCGTTCCCATCGTCATCCTGGTCAATGTCGTGCTGTTCTTCGCCATCATGTCGCGCATGGTGCCGTTCCAGGCGATGGCCTCGCAGGTGCCGGTGCCCACACATCGCGGCGCGTTCAACGCCATCAGTGCATCGATACAGCAATTTGCCGGCGGCCTGGCTGCCGTCCTGGCCGGCCATATCGTCACGGCGGAAGCAAGCGGCAAGCTCGATCACATGGACACGGTAGGCTACGTCGTCGCCGGCGTGAGCCTGCTGACCATCGCTCTGGTGTGGAACATGCACCGCCAGCTCAGTAGCGAGCAGGCGGTGCAAAAGATGGCCGCTCAGGCTTGACTGCAAGTACAGGCTATCGGCCTGTTATGCTTCAGCGAGTTTGTGGGCAAAAGTCTTGCGGAATTTAGAGACCTTGGGCGCCACCACGAAGGCACAATAGCCTTGCAGCGGGTGCTGGCGGAAGTAATTCTGGTGATATTCCTCGGCCCGGTAGTACGCCGGCACGGGGCTTAACTCGGTGACCAAGGGCGCGTCCCACACATTGGCCATTTCGGCGATTACATGCCTGGCGGTTTCCCGCTGCTCGGGCGAGTGGTAGAAGATCACCGAACGGTATTGCGTGCCGACGTCGTTGCCCTGCCGGTTCAGGGTAGTCGGGTCATGGATGGTGAAGAATACTTCGAGCACTTCACGGAAAGAAACCACGTCGGTATCGAACGTCACCCGCACCACTTCCGCGTGCCCGGTCGTGCCCTCGCATACCGCTTCGTAACTCGGATTGGCGACTTGGCCGCCGGCATAACCGGACTCCACGGCCGTCACGCCCTTCAATTGCTGGTATACCGCCTCCAGGCACCAAAAGCATCCGCCA
>DASVYZ010000677.1:0-3305 GCA_036391935.1 Burkholderiaceae bacterium
AGGTCCTTGCGGTTCTCCTCGGCCCAGTTTGCGTTATCGGTGCTGGTTTCCACCACCAAGGCGGCATTCATGGCAAAGGCTTGCGATTCGATCCGGTAAGGCCCGAATTTGGTGAAAGCCACCTGCGGCTTGATCGCATCATGCGCGGCACGCACCTGGCTCCAGGTGAACAGGAAGATCGCCGCCAGGCAAACCACGACTGCAGCGGCAACATAGGCGACAAAGTTATCCGGAGCCCGCGCTTGAACTTTGCCGGGAGCCTTGGCCAGGACCTTGACGGGAGCTTTTGTCATATTGACGGTTTGCCACCTGGAAATATTCCACAGTTCGAATCATGCCTTAAAACGGCCAACTGCGCACGATCAATCCAAAAGCCGACCCGCCCATCAATGCCATAATGGCAAATGCCGACAACATGAAACCCTTGCTGCGCTTCTTGGGATCGGCGTAATAGCCGAGCGCGTACAGGATGCGCCCCACGATCCAGACCACGCCGCAGCTTGCCGCGAACACGTCGTTGTAAAACACTGCGCAAACCCAGAGCGCAGGGAAAAATGCCACCATCTGTTCGACGGTATTGGCATGCACGCGCAGCACGGAAAGAAATTCGACCGGGCCATCGCAAATCGGCGCGTGTATGCCGAACTTGCCCCTGGCCTTGCCCACGTTATATATCACCCAGGCATACATCGCGATTGCGGCCAGCGTCACCCATGCGGTCCAATGCGCTCCCATGTCATCTCCTTGTTGGTTTGAATGCGGATAGGATACTGGCGGCTACGCAAAAAACTCTTTGAACGCGTTGACGACGTGCCGGATTTGCGCATCCGATACGTCGAGGTGGGTAACCAAGCGCGTCTTCGGACCGATCAGCGCAATGATGCCGCGCTGCGCCAGGTGAGCGCGCAAGCCTTCGCAACGCTCGGCCGGCACATGCGCATAGACGATGTTGGTCTGCACCGGCTCGAGCCGCAGCTCGGCGATGTCGGCCAGGCCCTTGGCCAGACTGGCTGCGTTCTCGTGGTCTTCGGCCAGGCGTTCGACGTTGTGTTCGAGCGCGAACAAGCCGGCCGCCGCCAACACGCCAGCCTGGCGCATGCCGCCACCAAGCATCTTGCGCCAGCGATGCGCTTGCTTGATCAAGTCATGGCTGCCGCACAGGACCGAACCGACCGGGGCGCCCAAACCCTTGGACAGGCAGACCGAGACGCTGTCGAAACCGCGACAGACATCCGCACCCGAGACACCAAGCTTGACCGCCGCGTTGAACATGCGCGCGCCGTCGAGGTGATAGCCCAGCCCGTGCGACTTGGCGAGCTTGCCGGCCTCTTGAAGATACGATAGCGGCAGGACCTTCCCGCCTATGGTGTTTTCCAAAGCCAGCAGGCGCGAGCGGGCAAAATGCACGTCGTCGGGCTTGATCGCGGCCGCGATGTCGGCCAGTGCAATGCTGCCGTCGGGCTGGTTCGAGATCGGTTGCGGCTGTATGCTGCCCAGCACGGCCGCGCCGCCCGCTTCGTAGCGGTAGGTGTGCGCCTCCTGGCCGACGAGGTATTCGTCGCCGCGCTGGCAATGCGCCATCAACGCGGTCAGGTTGCTTTGCGTGCCGCTGGCGCAGAACAAGCCGGCTTCGAAACCGAGCCGCTCGGCCAGCGTGGCTTGCAGGCGGTTGACGGTCGGGTCGTCGCCGAACACGTCGTCACCGACCGGCGCGTCGTTCATAACGCTCTTCATCGCGGCGCTCGGGCGCGTGACGGTATCGCTGCGCAGGTCTATGGCTTGCGTCATGCTCGAACTCCTCGCTTAACTCTGTGGCAGGACCTTGTTCAGAAAATCATAGATGCCGTCATCGCCCATGTGGCGCGCATCGGCCAGCTCGCCGGCCTTGGTCGAATAGAGCACCCGGTTGTCGGGGCTGACCAGCACGGCGGCGGGGATGCCTTTCTTGATCGGATTGCCATAGCTTTGCGCCAGTTCGAGGTTCTTGTCGAAATGGCCGACGTCGATCTTGACCACGACGAACTTGCCTTCGATCAGCGCCTGGCTCCTGCCGTGCAGCGCCTTGTCGAGTTCGCGGCAATCGGGGCACCAGTTCGCGCCGAACACCAGCAGCACGGGTTTCTTGTCTTGCTGCGCCGTGGAAAGCGCTTGCGTGACTTGCGCCTGGGCATCGGCCTGCTCGTCGTAGGGCAGCTCGGCAGCGAAGGCCGCGTGCGCAAGGAGCAGCCCGAGGAAAAGGGTAATCAGCTTCTTCATGCATGGCTCCGATGATTGTTGTTTGCCGCCGGAAATGGCCCGGACGGAATTGCAGTATCCTGACAGTATCGACGAAAACGGATTTTCCTGCACAAACCATGGCTTTATCGGCAGAACAGTTACAGCAATTTCAATCCGACGGTTATCTCGTCATCAAGGGCCTCGTTCCGCCGCCGGCATGCGACGCCATGCTCGCCGTGACACGCGCGCATCTGCAAACGGAACAGGCTCCGGTCGAATATGAAACCGAGCTTGGCTACCCCGGTGCGCCGGCTTCGTTCGATGCGCCGGGCGGACGGACCATACGGCGCCTGCGTAGCGCCTATGACCGCGACGCCTGCTTCCGCGCCTGGGCGGCCGATGCGGCGCAAGTCGAGCGCATCTCGCAATTGCTCGGCGAACCTATCGTGCTCACGCTGGCGCATCATAACTGCGTGATGACCAAGCACCCGCACTTCGGCACGGCCACGGGCTGGCATCGCGATATCCGCTATTGGTCCTTCGCCAAGCCCGACCTCGTGATTGCATGGCTGGCCCTGGGGCCCGAGAACGGCGCGACCGGCGGCTTGCGTTTCATTCCGGGCTCGCACCGCCTCGATATCGCACCCCATCGGCTCGATGCGCTCGATTTCCTGCGACCGGAAGTGGCGGAGAATCAGGCCTTGTTCGCTTCAGGGGTGCAGCTTGATATCGATAAGGGCGATGTGGTGCTATTCCATAGCAAGCTATTTCATGCCGCGGGGCGTAACGATAGTGAAGCGGTGAAGACTTCGGTGGCGTTTGCTTACCGTGGCGTGAGCAATCCGCCGGTGGCGGGGAGCCGGTCGGCGGCTTCGGGGGAAGTGCCGCTTTGAATGTGGGCTGAAATTGCTCACAATGTATTATGAACTTATCATGACAAAAGCCTATGAGCTAGCACTGAAAGTATTCAAGCCGTTTGCCGAGAACGTACTGGACAAGAGGGTGCTTTCTTACGGCCACTACGCAAATGTGATTGGGCGAGACGCAGCAAAAGACTCAATGGCGATTGGCCAAGCGATGCACATTAT
>DASVYZ010000678.1:0-2799 GCA_036391935.1 Burkholderiaceae bacterium
GCCAGGCCGAGGTTGTTGTGTGCCTCGGCCGATTCGGGAGCCAGCCGCGCCAGTCGCTCGTGGATGGCGCGTGTCTCGTCGGCCCGGGCCGGATCGTTCAGCTTGATCAACGCCAGGCCGAGATTGTTCAGCAAGGCTGCGGAGTCCGGGGCGCCGGACTCTGCCTTGTGGAATGCGGCGATGGCGGCTTCGTATTGCCCCTGCTCGTGATGCAGGTTGCCCAGGTAGAAATGCAATTGCGTGCTGCCGGGATGCTGTGCCAGGCCATGTTCCACAGCCGTCACGGCATCGGCCAGGCGTCCTTGCTGCGCGAGCAGGGCGCCTAGCTCAAGACTGGCGGCTTCCAGCGCCGGGTCGATCTCCAGCGCGCGTCGATAGTGCCGTTCCGCGTCGTCCGGGCGGAGCGCCTCGACGGCCAGTGCCGCGCTCAAGTAATGGGCGTCGGCTTGCGCTTCATCGAGCCCGTGAGAGCGGCGCAAGGCTTCCGCAGCGTCGCCGGAACGGCCTTGGCGATGCAAGGCGTAAGCCAGATTGGTGTGGGCGGGGGCGAAACCCGGAGCGGCGGCGATGGCGGCACGGTAGCGCGCTTCCGCCCCCGCATGATCGCCCTGGCCGAGCAGCACGTCGCCGAGGCTTTTTTGCTCCTGCGCTTCCTGTGCTTGAGGCAGCAATGGCGCAGGCGCGTCATCGGCGCGGCCGAACCAGCGTTGTAGCAGGGATTTGCTCATGGGAAGCATATTCTAATGCAAGTCCTGGCGGCGTATTGCCGCTGTCATTTCGCCACGCGCTTGAAATCGGCAAAACGGAATCCCGTGAGCAGGAGGGCGGCGAAGTACACGACGGCGCAAGCGGCAAGCACCAGCCCCAATGCGGCCATGCGTTCGAAAATGTGCGCCCGCAAGCCTACCCAGTCGAATTGCCGTTCCAGCCACAAGGCCGTGCCGGCCATCAAGGCCAGTGCGCCGGCCAGCCGCACGAAGAAGAGGGCCCAGCCCGGGTGAGGCGTATAGATGTTTTTGCGCCGCAAGCCCCAGTACAGGAAAGAGGCATTGAGACAGGCGCCGAGTCCGATCGAGAGCGCCAGGCCCGCATGCTGGTACAGATGGACAAACAGCAGGTTCATTGCCTGCGTTGCGGCCAGCACGATGAGGGCGATCTTGACCGGGGTTCTGATGTCTTGCTTGGCGTAAAAGCCCGGTGCCAGGATCTTGACCACGATCAAGCCGATCAAGCCGACACCGTAGGCGATCACGGCATTGCTGGTCATGGTCACCGATTCGGAGTCGAATTTGCCATAGTGAAAAAGCGTGGCAGTCATCGGCACCGAGAGCGTGGCCAGGCCGACGGCGGCCGGCATGGCCAGCAGGAAAGACAGGCGCAAACCCCAGTCGAGCAGGGCGGAATATTCTTCCGTGTTGCCTTCCGAACTGGCCTTGGACAGATTGGGCAGGAGGATGGTGCCGAGCGCCACGCCCAGCATGGCGGTGGGAAATTCCATCAGCCGGTCGGCATAGGTGAGCCAGGTTACGCTCTTGGCTTGCAGGTGCGAGGCGATGTTGGTGTTGATGACGAGGCTGATCTGCGCCACGGAGACGGCGGCAATCGCCGGCACCATCTGGCGCAGCACGCGGCGCACGCCCGGGTCGGTCAGGGCGAAACGCGGGTTCCACGAGACATGTGGCAGCATGCCTATCCTGACCAGCGCCGGCACCTGGATCGCGAGCTGGAGCACGCCGCCGACGAATACCGCGATAGCCATCGCATAGATCGGCGTTTTCATGAAAGGCACGAGGAACAGCGACGCCAGGATGGAGCAGATGTTCAACAGCACCGGCGTGAAGGCGGGAATCTTGAATTCGCGCCAGGTGTTCAAGATGCCGCCGGCCAGGGCCACGAGGGACATGAAGCCGATGTAGGGAAACATCATGCGCGTCATGACGACGGTGATGTCGAAGGTATGGCCTTCCAGGCCGCTTGCGGTGAAGTAGACCACGGCCGGCGCGAACACGATGCCGGCCAGCGTGGTCAGGGTCAGCGCCCAGGTCAGCACGGTGGCGACATGGTCGACCATCAGGTGCGTGGCGCGGTCGCCCTTTTGCGTCTTGTATTCGGCCAAAATGGGCACGAAGGCTTGCGAGAATGCGCCTTCGGCAAACAGCCGGCGCAGCAGATTGGGGATGCGGAAAGCGACGTTGAAGGCGTCGGTGGCGGCCGAGGCGCCGAAGGTGCGCGCGATCAGCACTTCGCGCAACAGGCCGGTCACGCGCGACAACATGGTCATGCCGGAGATCGCGGCCAGCGTTTTATGCAAGTTCATGGGCGTGGATTATAGCGGGGCAGGCAGCAAAGGGTATGCGCAGCGCATGAACTCATTGTGCGTTTGTTATGAAGCCGGCGCAAAACCAGCCCGATATCGGCTGGATAGCGCCCTTCATTGCTCGCAGCAACGCTTGTTGCATTCCCTATTGCTAAGAGTGACGAACCTGGCTATAATCAGCGGCTTAACAGAATTTTGTACCAACCTTGCGATCCGACAAGAAGTTATCGGGGCGCACTTTGACCCCGTTTTAGGAAATTTTCATGGCAAATACCGCACAAGCTCGTAAGCGTGCTCGTCAAGCAGTTCAGCAAAACGCCCACAATTCGTCCCTGCGTTCGACCCTGCGCACCGCGATCAAGGCCGTCCGCAAGGCAATCGAAGGTGGCGACAAGGCTGCTGCGACGCAAGTCTTCACGGCTTCGGTTTCGACGATCGACCGCATCGCCGACAAAAAGATCATCCACAAGAACAAGGCCGCT
>DASVYZ010000679.1:0-2595 GCA_036391935.1 Burkholderiaceae bacterium
AGTCCTCGTTTGATGCCGGCCGAGGAAAAGCCGGTGCTGCTAACCTTGTTTTCGTTCGGCGCCGGGCCCGGCCACGGCTTCGAGTTCGACGAGGCCGGATTTTACCGCATCTTCCAGGTCGCCCTGCATCAGGCGCGCGAACTCGTCGACGCTGATATCCGAGAGCTTCACGCCCACTGCCTGGTTGCGTCCGCGCGTCTTGGCCAGATAGAGGGCGGTATCGGCAAGATGCAAGGCCTTTTCCCAGTTTATCTCGACGCCGCGTTCGCTCCTGGAAAGCGGCAGCGAGATGTACCCGGCCGAGGTGGTGGCGGCGATGCGGTGCTCGCCTGTGTCGATCGTCTCCGTGCCGACGGCGGAAAGCACGCGTTCCACGATAAGGGCGAGGTGTTCGCCCGGAATGTGGTTGAGGTAGATCAGGAATTCTTCTCCGCCCCAGCGCATCAGCATGTCGTCTTCGCGCATGATCTGCGACAGGCGTCTGCCCAGTTCGATCAAGACATGGTCGCCGCAGGCGTGGCCATAAGTGTCGTTGATCAGCTTGAAATGGTCGATGTCGAGCAGCACCAGGGCGTGCGGCGGAAGGCTGGCATCGACGGCGCGCCGCTCCGGCGTTTGCGCACGCTGGCGCATCATGTCCTGGAACGCGCGGCGGTTCAACAAGCCGGTCAAGGGGTCGCGTGTCGATTGCTGTTCCAGCTTGAGATTGGTTTCGTAGAGTTCGCGGTTGCTCTTGCGCACCTTGCGGTAGAGAAGGGCGACGAAACCAGCCATGGCCAGCGCCACCAGCGCGGCGAGGAAAAAGATCACGCGCTGCAGATTCCTGTTGCTCAACTCCGCGCCTTGCAAAGCGTTTTTTTCCTGCAGGCTTTCGATCTGCTTTTCGCGCTGCACGGCATCGAACTTGGCTTGCAATTCGGCCATGTCGCGGTCGCGGTCGGCGCGGAACAATTGCTCCGACAAGGCGCGCTGCTCGCGCAAGGCTTTGAGCGCTTCCTGGTATTGCCCGGCGTGCTCATAGGCGTCTGTCAATTGCTCCAGCACCAGCTCGACCTGGGGTAGGGACTTCGACTCGCGGAAGAAATCCATGCCGCGCTTGACGTCGGCGCCGCCTTGCTGCAGGGCGCCCAGGTTGATGCGGCACAGGCCCAGGTTGACGTAGGCGGTGGCGTTGAGAGCGGCGTCGCCGACTCTTTGCGACAGGGCGATCGTGTCTTGTGCATAATGCACGCAATCGGCATAGCGCGCCTTGGACAGGTTGTAGTCGGCCAGGTTGTTCAGCGCAGTGGCTTCGGTGCGCGGATCGGATACCTTGCGCGCCAGTTCCAGCGCTTCCGTGTAGGCCTTTGCCGCTTCGTCTTCGTCCCCCATGTCGGAATAGGCGTTGCCGCGGTTGACGGCCAGCGTCGCCAGGGTGCCCTCAGCGTCGAGACTGCGCGCCAGCTTGCCCGCCTTGGTGTAGTACTCGAGCGCAGCCTTGGGATTTTTCAGGCTGGCATAGAGCGTGCCGATATTGTTCATGGCCGAGATGCGGCGCAGCTCGGCATGCCGGTTGCCTTCTTCGAGCGCGTCCATGGCAACCAGCTGGAATTCGAGCGCTTTCTGGAATTTGCCCATCGCGCCGTAGATGATGGATGCCGTACCGTAGACGCGGCTGCTGAGCTTCCTGTTTTTCAGACGTTCGGCAATGGCGATGGCCCGGTCGATGGCGCCGGCCGCTTCTTCGTTCTTGCCCTGATCCTGCAGCATGCTGGCGCGGATATCGAGTGCCAGCGCGGAGGCATGTTCGTCATGCGCTTCTTTGCCCAGCGCTTCGAGTTCGGCATTGAGCTTTGCAGCCGGCTCTTGCTGGCCCTGTTGAATATAGAGGTCGATCACCGCGGAAAGCGCTTCGCGCCTGTCGTCTTCGCGGGCGTCAGCCGGGAGATGATGCAACAGTTCCACCAGCTCTCTGAGCGACTCGGCCTGCTGCGTTTCGGCCATGTCCTGCAGCAGCATGATCCGGGCCTGCACCGGCGTCGGCTCGACTTCGGCCGCCGAGACGCGGACGAACGCCGGCACCGCAAGCAAGAAGCCCGCGCACAAGTTGACTACACATCGGTGCGAGGCGATTCGCATTCCGAGGGCAAACTCCCGTATCGTTATGGTTTTCTTGTCTTCCGTCTACTTACCGGCATCGTGCCATGCCGTTCGGATCGACGCCGGAAGTGTGGAACGATTATAGCTGCGATTATTGGCCGATGTTGCCGCAGAAACACATATTGCTCGGATTAGTCACGGTGCCGCAACAGTGTCGATTCGATAATTCCGTAGAGCATGCCGCATGAATTGAGGCGATGCCAATTTCGCATTGCGATGAGTCGGACGCTCTGGTAGTCTCTGACGGAATGTAATTCTGATATCCCCCACAAGAGACAGAGAGGAGCGAACATGAAGAAGATCGGCATTGCGGTTCTGGCGGTATGTGTTGCGGGGCTGGCCCATGCTCAAGTGCCGGGTACAAAGCCCGGATTGTGGGAAACCAAGATCGTCAAGCAAGTCGTCGACGGCAAGGACATGACGGCGCAAATCAATGGTGCCATGGCCCAGCTGGCC
>DASVYZ010000680.1:0-3727 GCA_036391935.1 Burkholderiaceae bacterium
CTTCCGTCAAAGCAATGGCTGGCAAGTTGGTGCCGACGCTACGGTGGCCGTCGCCACGGTGGGGGCCAACGGCCAGATCGACACCAACCTTGCGCATCAGCAGGTGGTGGGTTTCGTCACGACCAATGCCGGTGTGATGGCAGGCGTGTCGCTGGAAGGCGCGAAAATCAGCCCGATCCAGCCTTAAGCACCGCACTCGGAAGGCGGCATCGCCCGCCTTCCTTCTCTTTCGCAGCGGCTTGCATGCGCCGCGCTCGGTACCTGTTTTTTCTCCGTCATCCTCACGCTTTTTCGCTCAACGGGATCCTGGCTTGATGAATACGCCAGAATATTGTCGTTTCAATCATTGAAACCGGACTGGCGGAACCAATCTCCTTCATACGCGGAGCAGTCACGCTCTCAGCATCGATTTAAATAATCTATTACAATTAAAGAATCAATCGATTGGATGAATTATCGGCGTTCCCATACAATTCGCCTAACGCTTCTGTGAAATTGATAGCTTTGATTAAGCTTCTGCGTCATGACGTTATTAACCACCCATCTTGTAAGGAGTATTTCATGTCTCTGATCAATACCCAAGTCGCCCCGTTCAAGGCCCAGGCATTTCATAACGGCAAGTTCATCGAAGTCACCGAGCAGTCGTTGCAAGGCAAGTGGTCGGTCCTGATTTTCATGCCGGCGGCCTTCACCTTCAATTGCCCGACGGAAGTCGAAGATGCGGCCGAGAACTATGCCGCTTTCCGCGATGCCGGCGCCGAAGTCTATATCGTCACGACCGACACGCATTTCGCGCACAAGGTCTGGCATGAAACCAGCCCGGCAGTCGGCAAGGCCCGTTTCCCGCTGATCGGCGACCCGACGCACCAATTGACCAATGCCTTCGGCGTGCACATCCCCGAAGAAGGCCTGGCACTGCGCGGCACCTTCATCGTCAATCCGCAAGGCGTGATCAAGACGCTGGAAATCCATGACAACGCGATCGCCCGCGACGTGTCGGAAACGCTGCGCAAGCTCAAGGCTGCGCAATATGTCGCCAACAACCCCGGCCAGGTTTGCCCGGCCAAGTGGAAGGAAGGCGCGAAGACCATCGCTCCCTCGCTGGACCTCGTCGGCAAGATCTAATAGCTGGAACCGCCGCGCGAGCGGCGGGAACGCAAAGCGCGGAACCCGCTTCCGCGCTCCCGGATTTTCATGGCCTTGAGCCTCACCTATATTGGAGAAACACAGCATGTTGGACAGCAATATCAAGGGCCAGCTCAAGGCCTACCTGGAACGCCTGCAGCGTCCGATCGAACTCGTGCCCGGTTATGACGACAGCGCCGCCAGCGAAGAGCTGCATGGCCTGGTCGCCGATATCGCCGATTGCTCGGCCAGCGTCGGCGTGCGCGAAGACGCGCAGCGCGCACGCAAGCCCTCGTTCGGCATCGCCGTCAAGGGCGAAGAGCCGCGCATCGAATTCGCCGGCATTCCCATGGGCCATGAATTCACCTCGCTGGTGCTGGCCTTGCTGCAGGTCGGCGGCCACCCGCCCAAGGTCGAGGCCGACGTAGTCGAGCAGATCAAGGCACTTTCACAGCCGCTGCACTTCGAAGTGTTCATGTCGCTGTCCTGCCATAACTGCCCGGACGTGGTGCAGGCCTTGAACCTGATGGCAGCGCTCAATCCCAACATCCGCAGCACCGTGATCGACGGCGCGCTGTTCCAGGAAGAAGTCGAACGGCGCAACGTGATGGCTGTGCCCATGGTGTTCCTGAACGGGGAAAACTTCGCTTCGGGCCGCATGAGCGTGGAAGAAATCGTCGCCAAGCTCGACGTCAACACCGGCGCGCGCGAAGCGGCCAAGCTCTCCGCGCAAGCGCCGTTCGATGTTCTGGTGGTTGGCGGGGGCCCGGCCGGTGCGGCGGCGGCGGTCTATGCGGCACGCAAGGGCATACGCACCGGCGTACTGACCGAGCGCCTGGGCGGCCAGACCAACGATACGCTGGGTATCGAAAACTATATCTCGGTGCTGGAAACGCAGGGGCCGAAGTTCGCGGCCGACCTGGAAAGCCACGTGCGTCACTACGGTGTGGAATTGATGCTGCGCCAGCGCGCCGCGCGCCTGGTCCCGGCATCGACGGTTGGCGACTACATTGAAATCCACACCGAAGACGGCGGCGTACTCAGGGCGCGCTCGGTTATTCTTTCCACGGGGGCGCGCTGGCGCAACGTCAATGTGCCGGGCGAACAGGAATACCGCAACCGTGGCGTGGCTTACTGCCCGCATTGCGACGGTCCGCTGTTCAAGGGCAAGCGCGTGGCCGTGATCGGCGGCGGCAATTCCGGCGTCGAAGCGGCCATCGACCTGGCTGGCGTGGTGGCGCACGTGACGGTGCTGGAATTCGGCGCCGAACTGCGCGCCGATGCGGTGCTTGTCAACAAGCTCAAGAGCTTGCCCAATGTCGATATCAAAACCGAAGCGCAAACCACGGAAATCGGCGGCGACGGCACACGCGTCAATGGCTTGACCTATACCGACCGTGCCAGCGGCGAATCGCGCCATATCGAGCTCGAAGGCGTGTTCGTGCAGATCGGCCTCGTGCCCAACACCGAGTTCCTGAAGGGCGCGGTGGAGTTGAACCGCTTCGGCGAAATCATCATCGACGAGAAGTGCCGCACCAGCGTCGATGGCGTGTTCGCCGCAGGCGATGCGACGACCGTGCCTTACAAGCAGATTGTCATCTCGGCCGGCGAGGGCGCGAAGGCCTCGCTGTCGGCCTTCGATCACCTGGTCCGCACGCCGCTGCCGCTGGCGGCGTGATGTTCGCGAGGACTCCGCTCAAGTCCGGGCGGACTTCCTCCCGCTATTTTTCCTTTTCCACCTTGCTCTT
Organism: Burkholderiaceae bacterium; assembly: GCA_036391935.1. Taxonomy (GTDB): domain Bacteria; phylum Pseudomonadota; class Gammaproteobacteria; order Burkholderiales; family Burkholderiaceae_D; genus PKWO01. The sequence continues at coordinate 2,874 of DASVYZ010000680.1, forward strand.
CAGGTCGCTGGCCATGGTCAAATGTTCGCGCAAGGTGGGCAAGGCGCCATCGGCAAATTGCTTGACGTCGCTATCCTTGGATTTCTTGTCCGCGCTTTGAAACAGTTTGACCGCATCTTCATGTGCCGAGACGCCGATCGAGTCGACATAGTGCTTGTCGAATGAGCTGCCGCTCAATTTGGACAATAGATCGATCTTGGTTCGCTGGGCCAGGCTGGGTTCGGTCGGCGCTTGCACGTTCTTTTGCGCGGCGAGCTGCTTCAGCTCTTCGCCGGTCTTGGTGTGCGCATCGATCATCTTTTGTGCAAAGCTTTTCACATCCGTGCTGCTGCTCTTTTCCAGCGCGATCCGGCTGGCCTTGATTTCCGCGGCATCCGATTCGATTGCCGAGACGAGGAAGCTCTTGTCCCAATGGCTCAGGCCCTCGTCGGCGGCATAGGCCAGCTTTCCGATCGACAGGCCGGCCAGCATGCCGGCCAGGGCGATGCCGCCCAATCTGTGCCAGCGATAGCGGGGCGATGCCAGGCGGGACCGGCCACGAACGGCCGAACGCATCAGTGTGTTCATGTTGTTCTCCTTGGTTGAAGTGGGATCACTCTTTCATGGTAAGGGCGCAGTCGCGTGGTCCGATATCGGACAGGCATCAGTGCCGGTGTAAGACTCGATGAGGCGGAAAGTGCGCGATGGCAAGCGCGATATCGTGAAGGCGGGCAAATAAGCGGGCAAACGGCGGGAGAATCAGCGCGTGAATTATTCGTGCCGGGACGCTGTGCAACCGGCTGCCCATGGATTTATCCGTGCCAAGTGTTTTCCAGGCGGAAAAATTAAGTTCATCCAGTCCTACGCAATCCATG
>DASVYZ010000681.1:0-5410 GCA_036391935.1 Burkholderiaceae bacterium
CGCACGCGAAATGGAAACGAGCTGGAGCAAGGGCCAGATACTCGAAGCCTATCTCAATCTCGTGAGCTTCCGCGGCGAGACCCAGGGCATAGGAGCTGCATCGGAACGCCTCTTCGGCAAGGTGCCGTCAGGGCTGGACCAGGTCGAGTCCAGCATCCTGGCCGGCCTGATCCGTTCACCCAATGCCGAAGCCAAGCAGGTGGCGCGCCGCGCCTGCGCGCTGGCGGCGGACATGCACGTGGCCGCTTCCTGCGGCGTGATCGAAGCCGAGCTGCGCCACGCCCTGGCGCGCTTCGACACGCGCCATGAACGCGAACCGGCGGGCCAGGTGGCGCAACATTTGCTGAAACATCCGGGTGAACGCGTATCGAGCACGCTCGATGCCGGCTTGCAGCGTTACGCGCAGCAAAGCGTGCGCCAGCAATTGAGCCTGCTGCGTGAGCGCAATGTAGGCGATGCCGCCGTGGTCGTGCTCGATAACCGCAGTGGAGAAATCCTCGCTTACGTCGGCAATGCCGGCGGCAAGAGCGTCGATGGCGTAAGCGCTCTACGCCAGGCCGGCTCCACGCTCAAGCCCTTCCTCTACGAGCTGGCAATGGAGAAGCAATTGCTGACCGCCGCATCCGTCATCGACGACGCGCCGCTCGACGTGCAGACCGAAGGCGGCCTCTATGTGCCGCAAAACTACGACAAGGATTTCAAAGGCTATGTCAGCGTGCGCACCAGCCTCGCCAGTTCGCTGAACGTACCGGCGGTCAAAACCCTGATGCTCACCGGGCTGGGCGACTTCCACGCGCGGCTGCAGGAGGTCGGGCTCACCAGCCTGACTCAACCGGCCGATTACTACGGCTATTCGCTCGCGCTCGGCTCGGCCGAAGTGAGCTTGCTCGACCTCACCAACGCTTACCGTGTGTTCGCCAATGCGGGCATGGCCTCGAGCCCGACCTTGATCCTGCACGGCGGCGGGACGCCGCATCGTGTCCTGGATCCGCGAGCGGCTTATATCGTCGGCGACATCCTGTCCGACCGGGCCGCGCGCAGCCTTACCTTTGGCTTGTCCAACGAACTGGCCACGCCTTACTGGACCGCCGTCAAAACCGGCACCAGCAAGGATATGCGCGACAACTGGTGCATAGGCTGGTCCGAGCACTACACAGTAGGTGTCTGGGTCGGCAATTTCGACGGCGCATCGATGTGGGACGTGTCCGGCGTGACGGGCGCGGCGCCGATCTGGCGCGACGTGATGGATTACCTGCAGCACGGCACCGCCAGCCACGCGCCGGCCATGCCGCAAGGTGTGATGGCAAGCCGGGTCGAATTCGAACCCGCCGTGGAAGCGGCGCGCCGCGAATTGTTCCTGGCCGGCACCGAGACCCCCACCATCGAGATCGTCGGAGAGGCGGCCCGCAGCGCCAGAATACGTTACCCCGGCAATGGCGACATCATCGCCATCGATCCTGATATCCCTGAAGCGAACCAGCGCATTTTCTTCCAGGCGCAATCGGGCAGCGGCTTGCGCTGGCGCCTGGACGATGCCGTGCTCGGCGAGGCAGATAGCCAAGTCTCCTGGCATCCTGTAGCGGGCAAGCACCATTTGGCCCTGATAGACGAGTCAGGAAAGGTGCACGACAGGCTTGAATTCCAAGTGCGGGGCGCGGAACCTCAGGCTCGCCAGCCCAGCACGCCCAGCATGACGAAGAAGCCGGCGACATAGGCCAGCGCGACATGCCAGCCCTGCACCAGCCAGTTTCGCGCCGAACGCGCCTCAGGGAACATATCGGCCAGCGCCACGCCGGCCGACGAGCCGAACCACAGCAGCGAACCGCCGAAGCCGACCGCATAGGCCAGATAGCCCCAGTCATAGCCGCCCTGCTTCAAGGCCAGCGCCGTCAAGGGGATGTTGTCGAACACGGCGGAGACGAAGCCGGCGCCCAGCGTGACCTGCCACGAAGCTTGCGGCAAGGCGCGTACCGGCATGAGCGAAGCGCACCATACCAGCGCCAGCAGGAAGCCCGCATTGCGCGTCACGCGCGGCAAGGCCACCCATTCGGGCCGGCGCAAGGGCGACGCCAACAACAGGGCCAGCCATAGCGACAAGCCGAGGAAGGGAAATACGCCAGCCCAGCCGGCGAATTCGAGATTGATCAAAAGATTGGCCGCAATGGCCAAAAGCAGCACGAAGCCCACCACCATCACGCTGCCCCAATCGACGGGATGCGGATCGAGATCGTCACAGGCAGCCGGCGAATAGCGGTGTTGCTGCAGGGACGCCGGCAGCGCGACCACGAACAGGGCCGTCACCGCTGCTATGTAAGCCGTGAACACCTGGCCGGGCGGCACGCCGGCCAGCCACATCATGGTGGTGGTGGTGTCGCCGATCACGCTGCCCGAGCCGCCTGCGTTGGACGCAGCCACGATGGCGGCAAGGTAGCCAACGTGCACCTTGCCGCGAAACACCGAACGTGCGATGGTGCCGCCTATCATGGCTGCCGCGATATTGTCGAGAAAACTCGCCAGTGCGAACACGCCGATCAAAAGGATGAAGCCGCTGGCCGGGCCGTCACCCAAGGCGCGGCGCAAGGCATGGGCGGCGCGGCTGTTTTCGAAATGGCGCGCCAGCAAAGCAAAGCCGAGCAGTAGCGCAAGCAGGTTCGCCAGGTTCACCCATTCGCGCAAGCCATGCGCCAGCAAACCGCCCCAGCCTGCGCCTTCGTCGAACGGCGAACAAGCCACCTTGTAGAGCGCAATGCCGAGCGCGCCGGCGGCGGCGGCACGGCCCGCCAGGCGCGGCTTGGCCGCGACAACCGCAAGCACGGTGCCAAAGAACAGGAATTCGAGCGGAATGCCCGCGAAAGTCAAACCCTGCGGCATCAGCCCACCAGCACGACATGCACGCGAAACGGCCCGTGCGCGCCGAGCACGATGGTTTGCTCGATATCGGCCGTGCGCGAAGGACCGGAAATAAAGTTGGTGGCGCGCGGCAATTCGCCGCGCTCGGCACGCGCCAGCGCGAACGCGTCTTCCATCGAAGCGACGATACGATTGGCATCGACGATGGCGATATGGGTCTCCGGCAGCAGGCTGGCCGAAGCGAAGGTTTCCGGCCCCGAGAGCAGCATCAGCGTGCCGGTTTCGGCCACGGCGCAAAAGCAGCCCGTGATGCCGACCTTGTCGAGGTTTTCAGGCGGGCGCGGCTCGAACTCGATTCCCGCCGCGCGCCAATCCAGCCCCGTCAAGGTTTCCCAGCCTATGGCCTTGCGCGCGATGGCTTGCGCATCGAGGTAGCGTGCCACTGCCGCCGGCACGTCTGCACCCGAAGCGACACGTTCGACCGTATCCGACATGCGTTCCGCCTGCTCGATGAAGCGTGCAATGCGGTCCCCGCCGACGGCAGGCTGCGGGCCGACGGGATGGCGCTCGAGGTAGTCGCGCACGGCGGCGCGCTCGTCCTGGCTCACTTGCGCAGGGCGCCCTTGCGCCTTGCGGATGCGGTCAAAAATCGCTTTTCTGGCGTGGGAAGTGTCCACACAGGCCCCTTGTTGTTGATTAATGCGAGTGTAGCCTAACCACTCGAACGGTTGGTGCTGCGCAGCCCGGCACAACCTGCATCCCAAGAAAATATTGCATTACAAGCAAAACCAACGCATTTGCTTATGTGCATTATGTATAAGGCTGGTTTGTTACCAACACGAATTTGTCTTAAAATACAGAGCCTTGCACCACTTTGGGAAAGTTGCGGCAAATTGGCGTCTAGCAAAGCCGGATTTCCCTGCGCTACCCGCTTAGAATTTTACAGATTGGACCCTTATGACCCACGTAGTGACCGAATCCTGCATCCGTTGCCGCTATACCGACTGCGTCGACGTATGCCCGGTTGATTGCTTCCGCGAAGGCCCGAATTTTCTGGCGATCGATCCCGACGAGTGCATCGATTGCGCCGTCTGCGTCGCCGAATGCCCGGTCAATGCCATCTACGCGGAAGAAGACGTGCCGGCCGATCAGCAGCAATTCGTCAAGATCAATGTCGATCTGGCGCGCAAGTGGCCTTCCATCACCAAGACCAAGGCGGCCCTGCCCGACGCGGACGATTGGAAGGACGTGAAGGAAAAACTGCAGTACCTCGAGCGCTGATCGCGCCCACGATTCAATTGACGTGTGTCAAGGCATTGCGCCCTCGACGGGCGTAGCATGCCTGCTTGGAATTTTGTCATTTTCAAAATGAAACAGGAAATCGAAAGTCGTATGGAAACCGCTGCCGGCATCACCATCCACCCTCCCGGCTCGAATCAGGGACCGATTGAAACCGACGCCGTGATCGTCGGCGCCGGTCCGGTCGGGCTGTTCCAGGTATTCGAACTGGGCCTGTTGGAAATCAAGGCCCACGTGATCGATTCGCTGCCCACAGTCGGCGGCCAATGCGTCGAACTCTATCCCGACAAGCCGATCTACGACATTCCCGCCGTGCCCGTCTGCACCGGCCAGGAATTGACCGACAACCTGTTGAAGCAGATCGAACCTTTCGGCGCCACCTTCCACCTGAACCAGGAAGTCGCCATCGTCGAAAAGCGCGAAGACGGCCGCTTCAACGTCGAAACCTCGCTAGGCACGCGCTTCATCACCAAGACCATCTTCATCGCCGCCGGCGTGGGCTCGTTCCAGCCGCGCACCTTGAAAGTCGAGGGCATCGAGCAATTCGAAGGCTCGCAACTGGCTTATCGCGTCAAGAATCCGGCGCAATACGAAGGCAAGAACCTCGTCATCTGCGGCGGCGGCGATTCCGCGCTCGACTGGGTGCTCAACTTTGTCGGCAAGGCAGAATCGGTCATCCTGATCCACCGCCGCGAGGAATTCCGCGCCGCGCCGGCTTCGGTCGCGAAAATGAAGGAATTGTGCGACAACTATGAAATGCAATTCCTGGTCGGCCAGGTCACCGGCTTCGAAGCCGCCGACGGCAAACTGTCCGAAATCAAGGTGACGGGCGCCGACGGCGTGACGCGGCGCATGCCGCTCGACCATTTGCTGGTGTTCTTCGGCCTCTCGCCCAAGCTGGGGCCCATCGCCGAATGGGGCCTGGAAATCGAACGCAAGCAATTGAAGGTCGATACCGAAAAGTTCGAGACCAACGTTCCCGGCATCTTCGCCGTGGGCGACATCAACACCTACCCCGGCAAGAAGAAGCTGATCCTCTCCGGCTTCCACGAAGCCGCGCTGGCCGCCTTCGGCGCCGCGCCCTACATCTTCCCGGAGAAGAAGATCCACATGCAATACACGACGACTTCGCCGAAGCTGCACAAGATTCTCGGCGTGGAGACGCCGGTGTTCGATTGATTCCAATTCTGCCTCAATGACAAACGCCCGCAATTGCGGGCGTTTGTCATTGAGGCAGAATTGGAATCAATCGAACACCGGC
>DASVYZ010000682.1:0-5186 GCA_036391935.1 Burkholderiaceae bacterium
AATCGCATAGCGACGGACGGCTGGCACAGACCCTGGCTTGGGCCACTGCCAATTTGAACCAGGCCCACAGCGTCGACTCGCTGGCTCAGCGCTCAGCAATGAGCCGGCGCAGTTTCACGCGCCACTTCCGCCAGGCCACGGGCACCTCGCTGGTGCAATGGCTGCTGCATCAGCGGCTTGAACGCGCGCAGCGCCTGCTTGAGACCGGCAATGATGCGATCGAAACGGTCGCCGGCGAAGCGGGTTTCGGCACAGCGCTATCGCTGCGGCTTCACTTCCAAGCGGCGTTCGGCACGACACCGTCGAATTACCGCAAGCGCTTTCGTGGACTGGCGACATGAGGAATCGACGAAACGAGCGCCTCAAGCTGCGAAACGGGAAAGCTGAGATAATGTTGCCTATTCCCCCGCTCTTGGGCGGCACCTCTTTCTTCTCCACGCAGGTTTTCACTCGCTATGCAGCTTGGCATGCTTTTCGCCGCCTCGGCCTATATTATCTGGGGCTTGTTCCCGCTTTACTTTCATGCCTTGCAACAGGTCGCGCCAATCGAGATTCTGCTCCACCGGATTGCCTGGGCACTGCTGTTCCTGGTCGTGGTATTGACGGTGCGCCAACAATGGGCCTGGGTGCCCAAAGTTGTGCGCCAGCCCAAGGTGCTGCTTGGCTTTGCCGCCAGCTCGGTGCTGCTGTCGGTCAACTGGTTCATCTATATCTGGTCGGTCAACAATGGCCACGTGATCGATTCCAGCCTCGGCTATTTCATGAATCCGCTGGTCAATGTGCTGCTGGGCTTCGTGTTCCTGCATGAGCGCATGCGCCCCTTGCAATGGGGCGCCGTGGCGATTGCGGCAGGCGCCGTGCTCTGGCTGACCTGGATGGCCGGGCATCCGCCCTATATCGGCTTGGCGCTGGCGTTTTCCTTCGGCAGCTATGGCTTGTTGCGCAAGACGGCGACGCTCGGCGCGCTGGAAGGATTGTCGCTTGAAACCATCCTGCTGTTTCCTTTTGCCTTCGGCTATCTCGCCTGGCTCGCCTACCAGGGACAAAACGCCTTCGTGCAAAGCGCCTTGCCGGCCCAATGCCTGATCGCGGCGGCCGGGCCGATTACGGCCGTGCCCTTGCTGTTGTTCGCAGCCGGAGCGCGCCGCATTCCGATGTCGACGCTCGGCCTGCTGCAATACATCGCACCGACACTGCAATTGCTGCTGGGCGTGCTGTTTTTCGGCGAACCGTTCGGCCCGCGTGCGCCGGGCTTTATCGCCATCTGGGCTGCACTGGCCTTGTATTCGATCGAAGGCCTGTGGCAAGCCTGGTCAGCGCGCGAACGCGCCAAAGCCGGGGAGAAAGCGACTTTTGCGGGCAAATCTGGCGTATCCTAACGGCTCTTCACTTATCCGCAACTTACCAGCACTTACCGCACCCCATGGCCAATTACGTCTACACCATGAACCGCGTGGGCAAGATCGTCCCGCCCAAGCGCCAGATCCTCAAGGATATTTCGCTCTCCTTCTTCCCCGGTGCCAAGATCGGCGTGCTCGGCCTGAACGGCTCTGGCAAGTCGACTCTGCTGAAAATCATGGCCGGCATCGACAAGGACATCATCGGCGACGCCGTGCCCATGCCGGGCTTGAATATCGGTTACCTGCCGCAGGAACCGCAGCTCGACCCCGAACAGACCGTGCGCCAAGCCGTGGAAAGCGGGATGGGCGAGGTGTTCGAGGCCAAGGCCAAGCTCGATGCCGTGTATGCCGCCTATGCCGAACCCGATGCCGATTTCGATGCGCTGGCGGCCGAACAGGCGCGCCTGGAAGCGATCATTGCGACCTCAGCCGGCGACAATCTCGACCAGCAGCTCGAAATGGCGGCCGACGCGTTGCGCCTGCCGCCCTGGGACGCCAAGATCGGTGTGCTCTCGGGCGGCGAAAAGCGCCGCGTGGCCTTGTGCCGCCTCTTGCTGTCCAAGCCCGACATGCTCTTGCTCGACGAGCCGACCAACCACCTGGACGCCGAATCGGTCGAATGGCTGGAGCAATTCCTGCAGCGCTTCCCCGGCACCGTGGTCGGCATCACCCACGACCGCTACTTCCTCGACAATGCCGCCGAATGGATTCTGGAACTGGATCGCGGCCATGGCATCCCGTGGAAAGGCAATTACAGCTCCTGGCTGGAACAGAAGAGCAACCGCCTGAAGCAGGAAGAGGCGGCCGAATCCTCGCGCCAAAAAACCATCGCCAAGGAACTGGAATGGGTGCGGCAAAACCCAAAGGGGCGCCAAGCCAAGAGCAAGGCGCGCCTGGCCCGCTTCAATGAATTGTCCGAATACGAATACCAGAAGCGCAACGAGACGCAGGAAATCTTCATTCCCGTGGCCGAGCGCCTGGGCAATGAAGTGATCGAGTTCAAGAACGTCTCCAAGGCTTTCGGCGACCGCCTATTGATCGACAACGTGAGCTTCCGCATTCCGCCGGGCGCCATCGTCGGCATCATCGGCCCGAACGGCGCCGGTAAATCCACCTTGTTCAAGATGATCGCCGGACTCGAAACCCCGGATTCGGGCGACGTGGTGATCGGCGCCACGGCCAAGATTTCGCTGGTGGACCAGAGCCGCGACAAGCTGCAGGACGGCAAGACCGTATTCGAGGACGTGACCGGCGGCGCCGACGTGCTGGCCGTGGGCCGCTTCGAGATGCAATCGCGCGCCTACCTGGGACGCTTCAACTTCAAGGGTTCGGACCAGCAAAAGATCGTGGGCAACCTCTCGGGCGGCGAACGCGGCCGTCTGCACCTGGCCAAGACCCTGCTCAAGGGCGGCAACGTGCTGCTGCTGGACGAACCGTCGAACGACCTCGACGTGGAAACCTTGCGCGCGCTGGAAGACGCCTTGCTCGAATTCGCCGGCAGCGTGCTGGTGATTTCGCACGACCGCTGGTTCCTCGACCGCATCGCGACGCATATCCTGGCCTTCGAAGGCAATTCGCAAGTGACCTTCTTCGACGGCAATTACCAGGAATACGAAGCGGACAAGAGGAAGCGCCTGGGCGAAGAAGGGGCGAAGCCCAAGCGTATCCGTTACAAGCCGCTGTCCAGATAATATGGCTCAGGGAGGGCCGTTCATGATGCGCATACTGACCCATTGTGTTGCGGCCTTGGCCCTGGTGCCGATGCTGGGCTGGGCGGCCGAGCCCGCACTCGAGGTCGATCTCAACGGCGGCGCGCAGCATTACGAGCGCGCGGCCTTATTGAAGCGGCCGGAAGTGCGGACGATCAATGTCGCCGACGACGTGTCTTACCACAAGGCCATGCGCTACCGCGCGCTGCCCTTGTCCGCCTTGCTCGGAAAGGGCAAGGTGAAGGGCGAGGTGCAGTTCACCGCCAGCGATGGTTTTGTCGCCAACATCCCGGCAGCCTTGCTCGAGGGCGCGGGCGATCCCTGGATTGCGATCGAACCGTCCGACAAGCCCTGGCCGGCCTTGAAGACTGGAGGGCCGAGCGCAGGGCCGTTCTACCTCGTGTGGCTGGCGCCGCAGAAGGGCGGCGTGGCGCAGGAACAATGGCCTTACCAGATCGCGAAAATCGCATCCAAGGCCCAGCCGCTCACGGAGCGTTTTCCTGAAATCGTGCCGAAGAACCTCGTCGCCGGCAGCGCGGAAGAGCGCGGCTTGAAGGTCTATACCGCCAATTGCTCAAGCTGCCACACGATCAACGGCGCTGGCGACGCCAACATCGGTCCGGACTTGAATATTCCTGCCAATCCGACCGAATACTTCCAGGAAGCCTGGCTGCGCCGCTTCATCCGCGAGCCGGGCTCGGTGCGCACCTGGAAGACGCGCATCATGCCGGGCTTTTCGAGCAAGACCCTGAGCGACGACGACATCAACGATGTGATGAGCTATCTCAAGCTGATGGCCAAGCAGCGCTAATACGCCAGATGAACGCCGGTGCCGCGCCCCTGCCCTGGCAAGTCCGCGCCGATCTGTTCGCCCAGCTCGCGACTCTCGAAAACGCCGGGCTGTCGGCACAGCAAGCCTTTGCCACGCTGAGGATTCCCGGCCGGTTGCAGCACCGTGTCTCGACCATGCAGCGTTTGCTGGCGCGCGGCGTGCCGCTGGCGCGCGCGGGGCGGCAAAGCACGCTGTTTTCCGATCTCGAAGCAAGCCTCGTCGAGGCGGCGACGCAGGCCGGCAGCCCTGCTCCGGTGTATGCGCGCCTGGCCGAGTTCTACACCGAGCGCGCAGCCCAGGTGCGCGCCATGAAGTCGCGCATGATGATGCCGGGCTTCGCCCTGATCGTGGGCTTGTTCGTCGGGCCATTGCCGCAGCTTGTCGCCGGCGATATTTCAACCGGCGTTTTTCTGTGGCATGCGGTGCGCCCCTTGCTGGCGATTGCGCTGCTGGCCTACCTCGGCAAGCTGCTCTATCGCGCGCAGGAAGGCGGCGATTCCGAATTGCGCCGGGCAATCGATGCCGTGCTGATGCGCTTGCCGATAGTCGGCCCACTGACGATCCGGCGCAATGTGCGCGATTTCTTTGCCAGCCTGGGCCTGCTGGTCGAGGCGGGCATGCCTATCCTCGATGCCCTGCCGCGCGCTACCGCGACGATGAAGCTGGTACCGATACGGTCGCAATTCGAAGCCATCGCGCCCGGCATCAAGGCCGGTGCAACGCTAACCCGCATGCTCGATAGCATTGCGCTGCTGGCGCGCGGCAACGCGCTGGCCTTGGTGCGCACCGGCGAAGCAAGCGGCAGCCTGCCCGAGATGCTGTTCCGCGTCGCCGACCTGGAAACCGCGGCGATCAACCACCTCTACCGCCAACTGGCCGACTGGCTGCCGCGCATCGTGTATGGGCTGGTCGCGGCGTGGATCGCTTACGGCATCCTGAGCGGTCATGGCATTGGCCCGAACCTGCCTGAAGAGCTGCAATGATGGATCTCGATTTACCTGTCGATAGCAAGGCCGCACCGGTGCGCGCAAGCCTGGCTGCTAACCCTGCTCGTCGCGCTGCTCGTAAGTAAAGTCCGTAAACAGGATGGCTTGCACGACATGGCCGCCGAAGGTTGAATTGACGCTCTTGAGCAGGATGTCTTGCAGCGCGGGGAGATTGTTCGGCGCGCGCACCACATTGGGGTCGGCATCGGACAAGGCGCGCTTGAACACCACGTCGAGATCCTTGCGGTTCTCCTCGGCC